>JBEHXB010000204.1:0-5087 GCA_048498895.1 Pseudomonadota bacterium | reverse complement strand
TGAGCTTTCGCAGGCGCCGCCAAATGCGCTAGGCTCCCGGTCACATTTCCGAAGTACAAAAAGCTGTTGATCCAACGAAAGGGAGTGGGAACATGAAACACATCAGCCTGCTTTTGGCGGGGGCCGCACTCCTTGCCGCATCCGCGGCGTCGGCCCCGGCTGCCACCGTCACCGCCAAGATGAAGGAAGCTGTGGCCGACCCGGCACGGCCTGACGCCGACAAGGCCCGCGACGAGAACCGCAAGCCCGCGGAGATGCTGGCCTTTGCCGGCATCACGCCAGGCAAGGTGGTCGTCGACCTGCTGCCTGGTGCGGGCTATTTCACCCGCATCTTCGCCAAGGCGGTGGAGCCGGGTGGCCATGTCTATGCCTATTTTGGCACCCAGTACGATGCGCGCCTGAAGAGCCAGGGCAAGGACCCGGACAACCAGTTGGCCGACCTGAAGCAGGCCTATCCCGACCTGAGTGTCATCCACGCGCCGCTGGCGGATTTCACGACACCGCAGAAGGCGGACGTGGTGTGGACGTCGCTGAATTATCACGACATGCACAACAAGGCCTATGACACCGATATCGCCAAGGTGAACAAGGCGATCTATGCCGCTCTCAAGCCGGGTGGCTATTACGTCATCGTCGACCATCGCGCGGCCGACGATGCCGCCGACGACGTCACCGAGAAGCTGCACCGCATCAAGGAATCCACGGTGAAGCGGGAAGTCGAGGCGGCCGGGTTCAAGCTGGTGGACGAGAGCAGTGCCCTGGCCAACCCCGCCGACAATCACAGCGAGCGGGTATTTGAATCCGACATTCGCGGCCACACCGACCAGATGGTTCTGAAATTCCAGAAGGCCCAGTGAACCGGATAGTTCGCGCATGGATCGGTGGCGCCGCGGCACAAAGTACCGCGGCGCCGCTGTTTTCTGCGCCCTTGTCCTGCGAACTGGTTTCCTGTGCGTTTGCCCAGCCGGTGCCGCGCATCAAGGCGAAGGTCCTGGGATTTGACGGCAAGGTGCTGCGGCTGGATCCACTGCCGGGTAACCCCGCCGGCAACGCGCCGGCCGGTCTGCCCGCTTCCGGTCAACCCATCAATGTCTCGGTGCTGCCGCAGACGCGCTATGCCATCGCGGTGCCGGCCACATTGTCCGACCTCAAGCAGGGCGGTTATGCCGGCGCGGCGGCGAGCGACAATAACGGCCGCCTGACGGCGCAGGAGGTCTTCCTTTATCCCCCGGGACTGGCCGGCACTGGCGAGGGGCGCTTTACGGAAGGCGACCGCACCATGGTCAACGGCACGGTTACCCAGGCCTCGACCTCGGGCTTCACGCTCAGTTATCGCGGCGCGGCCGAAAGCGGCGGCGTGTGTACCGGGCGCGCGAGCCCGCCCGTCATCGCCAGCCCGCTGTCCTGCACGGGTACAGCCGCCATCGCCGTGCCTGAGGGCACGCCGGTCATGGCCCTCAGCATGGGCAATGCGGGCAACGTCTCGCCCGGGGTAATGGCGACGGTCTCGCTGGCCCGCGATCCGCAAGGCGAATACGTAACCCCGGGCCTGGTAATCCAGAAGGCGGAGAATGTGGAAAAACCCGCCCCGGCCCCTTAAGCTTGCCCGCCCATCCCGTTCATTCCCCCGGAGAGCTTCATGTCACGACGTTCCTTCCGTGCCTTTCTGTGCGGCGCCCTCATGGGCGGCCTGGCAATCGGGCTGGCAGCTGGCGCGCCGGCTTTGGCGCAGGCCCAGCCCAAACTGGGCAAGTGGGGCATCGACCTTTCGGCCATGGACAAGAGCGTGGCGCCGGGCGAAAATTTTTTCAATTACGTGAACGGCGACTGGCTGAAGACGGCGCAGATCCCGCCGGACCGTTCTTCCACCGGCTCGTTCCAGGACCTGCAGATACTGTCCGAGGATCGCCTTAAGACCATCGTCTCCGATCTCGAGAAGACGCCGGAAAGCCAGCTCACGGTCGAAGAAAAGAAGCTGCGCGATCTCTACGACACCTTCGAGGACACCACCGCGATCGAGGCGGCGGGCCTCAAGCCGGTGCAGGCCGACCTGGATTACCTGGAGGGCCTGAAGACGCACGCCGACGTCGCCAGGGCCATGGCCTCCGTCAGGCTGTCCACGCAGAGCATCTATGCCATCGGCGTCGGCGTCGACGACAAGCATCCCGACAATTATTCGGTCAACCTGATCCAGTCGGGACTGGGCATGCCCGACCGCGACTATTACCTGAAAAACGACCCGGCGCTGGTCAGGACGCGCGACGCCTATCGCAAATATCTCACCGACATGCTGACCCTGGCGGGCATGGACGATGCCGCCGCGCGCGCCGACCGCATCCTGGCGCTGGAGACCGAGATCGCCAAGGTGCAGTGGACGCGTGCCGACCGCCGCGACGCCGACAAGATCTACAACCCCATGTCGGTCTCGGCCCTGAAGGCGCTGGCGCCGGACTTCGACTGGGATGCCTTCCTGGCCGAGACCCACATCCCGATGACCAGGCCCGACGGCAGCGAGCGCCAGGTGATCGTGGCCGAGAAGACCGCCTTCGGTCCGCTGGGCACCATCTTCAAGAACACGCCGGTCTCGACCTGGCGCGACTATCTGGTCGTGCATTACCTGCACACCTTCGCGGCCTACCTGCCAAAGCGGTTCGACGATCTGTCCTTCAGTTTCTACGGCACGGTGCTGGGCGGGCGCACCCAGCAACTCGACCGCAAGACCCGCGGCGTGCACCTGCTGGACAACCTGATCGGCGAGGCGCTGGGCAAGCTCTATGTCGCCCGCTACTTCCCGCCCGAGGCCAAGGCCAAGGCGGACGAACTGGTCGCAAACCTGCTCAAGGCCTATGAGGCCGACATCAGGACACTGGACTGGATGAGCCCCGCCACGCGCGAGAAGGCGCTGGAGAAGCTGCATCTGTTCACGCCCAAGATCGGCTATCCCACCAAGTGGCGCGACTATTCGGCGCTGACGATCACGCGCGGCGACCTGATCGGCGATGTGCAGCGGGCCAACGAATTCGAATGGAACCGCGAGGTGGCGCGCATCAATCAGCCGGTGGACAAGTCCGAATGGGGCATGACGCCGTCAACGATCAACGCCTACTACAACCCGTCCTTCAACGAAATCGTGTTCCCGGCCGCGATCCTGCAGGCGCCGTTCTTCGATCCCAATGCAGACGACGCCGTCAATTACGGCGGCATCGGCATGGTGATCGGCCACGAGATCAGCCATGGCTTCGACGACCAGGGCAGCAAGTATGACGGCCATGGCGTGTTCCAGGACTGGTGGACCAAGGAAGATCGCGCCGCCTTTGACGCGCGCACCAAGGCGCTGGTGGCCCAGTATGACGCTTTCGAGCCCTTGCCCGGCTTGCACGTCATCGGCGCCAACACGCTGGGCGAGAACATTGCCGATAATGCCGGCGTGGCCATCGCGCTGAAGGCTTATCATATCTCGCTGGGCGGCAAGCCGGCGCCGGTGCTCGACGGCTTTACCGGCGACCAGCGCTTCTTCCTGTCGGTGGGCCAGATATGGCGCACCAAGATGCGCGACAGCGCCATTCGCACGCAGACGCTTTCCAACGAGCATACGGTGGCGGAATTCCGCGTCATCGGCCCGACACGCAACCAGAATGAATGGTATCACGCCTTTGGCGTGAAGGCCGGACAGAAATATTATCTGGCTCCTGATCAACGCGTGCATCTGTGGTAGGCTTTTCCGCGCGGGCGTGAATGCCGGTCGCTCGCGCGCGGCGCCGGCGCGCCGAAACGGGAACCGGCATGATCCAGGCAACGCGGGGAGAATTTGTCATGGTCCCTAGCCCCACGACGCCGGCATTCATAAACCGCATCGCCACGGCGGTGCCGCCCCATGAGGTGCATGGCGAGTTCCTGGATTTTGCCCGGCTGATGCTGCGCGGCGACAACCGCCGGCTGGCGCTATTCAACCGCATGGCCGCGCGCAGCGGCATCGCGCGACGCTATTCCGTTCTCGATTCCGCGGATCGGGGCGGAAGCGACGCTGTGAAGGCCCATGACTTCTACCGGCTGGGCGCGTTTCCCGACACCGCCGCGCGCATGCGCCTTTACGAGGCGTTCGCGCCGGCGCTGGCCGCCCGGGCGGTGGCCGCGCTGCTGAAAGACGAAGACCCCGCCGCCATCACCCATCTCATCGTCACCAGCTGCACCGGTTTCGTCGCGCCGGGCATTGACCTGGAGCTGATCGCCCGCTGCGGCCTTCGCCCCCAAATAGAGCGCACCATGGTGGGTTTCATGGGATGCCATGCCGCGATCAACGCGCTCAAGCTGGCGCGCCATATCGTCCGGTCCGAACCGCAGGCCCGGGTGGTGACGGTGAATCTGGAGCTTTGCACCCTGCACCTGCACGAGACCGCGGACCTGGAAGAAATCCTGTCGTTCCTTCTGTTTGCCGACGGTTGCGCCGCGGCGCTGGTGACGCAGGAGCCGCAGGGCATCCTGATAGACGGCTTTTACACCGCGCTTGTTCCCGACAGCGCCGACCTCATTCGCTGGAATATCCGCGCACAGGGCTTCGACATGGTGTTGTCGGGCGGCGTTCCCGGCGCGGTCCGCACCGCGCTGACAGGTGCGCGCTCCGCCATCCTGGGTGGCGCGGAGCCTGACGCCATCAGCCTGTGGGCGGTGCATCCGGGCGGGCGAACCGTGCTGGATGCGGTGGAACAGGCCTTCAAACTTCCTGCCTCGGCGCTGGAGGCTTCGCGGGGGGTGCTGCACGATTTCGGCAACATGTCGTCCGGCACGGTGATGTTCGTGCTGGACCGGCTGATGCGCGGCGCGCCTGCGGGTGCGCCGGGGTGTGCCATGTCGTTCGGTCCCGGGCTGTTCGCCGAAACCATGACCTTCCGCATGGCGGCATAGTTGCGCTGCCTGACGCCAGAATTGCTCGACATGCTGGCGCCGGACGACCCGCGCGCCCTTGCGTCCCGGCGCGACCTGGCGCTGATCAATATCCTTATGCGCCAGCGTGGCCTGATGACAGCCGCGTTGCGCAAATTGCCGCCGCCGCGCCGGCTTGCCGATCTGGGATCGGGCGACGGGCGTTT
>JBEHXB010000203.1:0-5090 GCA_048498895.1 Pseudomonadota bacterium | reverse complement strand
CTTCGGTCGATAGCGACGAAGCCGAGATCGAATCGTCGCGCGCGCCATTGATGGACCATCTGCTTGAGCTGCGGTCGCGGCTGTGGATCATGGTCGTGGGCTTCGTCGCCGCCTTCATCCTGTGCTTCGCCTTCGCCAACCAGATCTATGTTTTCCTGCTGCATCCGTTCGAGATGGCCAGCCGTTTGTTCGAGGAACAAAGGGTTGCCGGGCACGGCGGCGGGCCGTTCGACCTCGTCATGGTGCTCTTCGGCTTGAAGGCAGTGGCGGCCAGCAAGAGCACGGTGTCGCTGATCTTCACCGCGCCGCTGGAACTGTTCTTCACCAAGATGAAGATGGCCATGTTTGGCGCCGTCATCGTCAGCTTCCCTGTGCTGGCCTTCCAGGTCTATCGCTTTGTCGCGCCTGGCCTCTATCGACGTGAACGCAACGCTTTCCTGCCATTTCTGATCGCCGCGCCTATTCTGTTCGTGCTTGGCATGGCGCTGGTCTATTTCCTGATCCTGCCGATGGTGCTGTGGTTCTCGCTGAGCCAGCAAATCCTGTCGCCGGGCGTCAGCGTGACCGCCATGTTCAAGGTGTCGGACTACCTGTCGCTGATCACCACCCTGATGCTGGCGTTTGGCATGTGTTTCCAACTGCCGATCGTCATCACCCTGCTGGGGCTGGCGGGCATCGTGTCGTCGAAAATGCTGGCCGGGTTCCGCCGCTATGCCATTCTGGGCATCGTGGTGGTGGCCGCCGTGGTGACGCCGCCCGATCCGATCTCGCAGATCATGCTGTCGCTACCGATCTGGCTGCTTTACGAAGTTTCGATCGTGTGCGTGAAGCTGATCGAGCTCCAGCGCCCGAAAGGGGCCGAGCCGACTTCCGCCGAGGCGTAAATTCGCTAAATTGCCTTTGACCTTGGAAAGTCTTGCCCTTAAACCGGGCGGCCTCAGACGGCTGTCCGAAAGATTCTGCCGCGCCAGATCAAATTACGGGTGTTAAGATGCACGATATCAAGGCTTTACGCGAAAATCCTGAGATGTTTGTGCAGGCCTGGTCGCGTCGGGGGCGCGAGACGGCGCAGAAGGACGTGCACCTGGCGGTGAGCCTCGACGGTGAACTGCGGGCGGCGCAGACGGCGTTTCAGCAGGCGCAGGCACTGCGCAATGATGTTTCCAAACAGATCGGCCAGGCCAAGGCCCAGAAGGACGAAGCCCGCGCCCAGGCCCTGATGGCCGAGGTCGAGGGCCTGAAAGGTGCCATCGAAGCCGCTCAGACGACCGAGCGCGAAAAGGGCGAGGAACTGCGCGACCTGCTGGCGTCGCTGCCCAACCTGCCGTTCGAGGATGTGCCGGTCGGAGCCGACGAGCACGACAATGTCGAGGCCCGCACATGGGGCACGCCGAACCGGCTCGCATTTCCGGCCAAGGATCACGCCGATCTGGGGGAAGCGCTCAAAGGGCCTGCCGGTTCAATGATGGATTTCGAAGCCGCCGCCAAGATTTCCGGCGCGCGCTTCGTGGTGCTGAAGGGGCAACTGGCACGGCTGGAACGCGCTATCGGCCAGTTCATGCTCGATGTCCAGACGCAGGAGCATGGCTATCTGGAGGTCAATCCGCCGGTTCTGGTCCGCGATCACGCGCTTTACGGCACCGGACAGTTGCCGAAATTCGCTGAGGACTTATTCAAGACAACGGTTGATCATTGGCTGATCCCCACCGCCGAAGTCTCCCTGACCAATCTGGTGCGCGAAGCCATCACCACCGAGGAAGAGCTGCCGCTGCGGCTGACTGCCCTGACCAACTGCTTCCGCGCCGAAGCCGGGTCGGCCGGGCGCGACACCAAGGGCATGATCCGCCAGCACCAGTTCCAGAAGGTCGAGCTGGTGTCGATCACCACGCCGGAGCAGTCGGTCGACGAGCACGATCGCATGACCAATTGCGCCGAAGCCATTCTAAAGAAACTGGAATTGCCGTTCCGGACGATGTTGCTGTGCACCGGCGACATGGGCTTCGGGGCGCGCAAGACCTACGACCTCGAAGTGTGGCTGCCGTCGCAGGACACCTATCGTGAAATCTCGTCGTGCTCAAATTGCGGCGACTTCCAGGCGCGGCGCATGGACGCGCGCTGCCGCAAGGCCGGCGAGAAGGGGACGCGGTTCGTGCACACGCTGAACGGCTCGGGCCTAGCGGTCGGCCGGACCCTGGTGGCCATCCTGGAAAACTACCAGGACGAAAACGGCAAGATCGCGGTTCCGGCGGTGCTGCAACCCTATATGGGCGGCCTGAAACAGATCGGCTGATCCGATGGAGACGCTCGCCACCGCGCTCTACTGGCTCGATTACGCGGCTGTGGCCGTGTTTGGGGCGACGGGCGCGCTGGCGGCGGCGCGGCGCAAGCACGACATCGTCACCTTTGGTTTTTTCGCGGTTATCACCGGCGTCGGCGGCGGGACATTGCGCGACCTGCTGATCGGCGCGCCGGTGTTCTGGGTGCAGCGGCCGGGCTATGTCATGGTCTGTCTGGCGGCCGCGGCGATCGTCTGGGCGATGGGCCAGCGCGGCTGGCGGTTCCGGGCCTTGCTTTGGTTGGATGCGCTGGGGCTGGCGGCCTATGCGGTGGTCGGGACGGCCAAGGCGCTGAACCTCGGCGTCCATCCGTTCACTTCAATGTTGATGGGTGTGCTGACCACCGTGTTTGGTGGTATCCTGCGCGATGTGCTGGCGGGTGAGCCCAACATGCTGCTGCGGCGGGAAATCTACGTCACGGCGGCACTGCTGGGAGCAGGCGTGTTTGCCGGACTGGACGCGGTGGGCGTGGCGTTCTGGCCGGCGGGTGTGGCAGCGTTTGCGGCGGCATTTGGTCTGCGTGCCTGCGCCATCCTGTTTCATCTGCGCCTGCCGGAATTTCCGGGTGAGGGAGAGAACGATGAGCAATGATCCGTTCAACCTGCAACGCTTTGTCGACGCTCAGGAATTTGTCTATGATCGGGCACTGGGCGAAGTCCGTGCCGGACACAAGGAAAGCCACTGGATCTGGTACATTTTCCCGCAGCTGAGGCCGCTGGGGCAGTCGCCGCGAGCCTATATGTACGGTATCGTATCGCTGCACGAAGCGCGCGCTTACCTGGCGCATCCGGTGCTGGGGCCGCGGTTGCGTGAGTGCACCGAGGCCACTATCGAGGCCGACGCGACGTCGCTGCAGGCCCTGTTCGGGGCGCCGGACGACCTGAAATTCCGTTCGTGCATGACTTTGTTCGCTCTGGCGTCGAGTGAGGGCGATGGCCTGTTCCAGCGGGCGCTCGACCGCTGGTGCGGCGGCGAAAGGGATCCGGCAACGATTGAACTTTTGGGCGAGGCGGCAGCTCATGAATGAGCTTGTCGTGGAGCGCGACGGAATAAGGCTCAGATTACATTCTCTTAGCTCGACACCGGAAGTTATCCCAGCCACCCGGGGTATGCCTGAAACGACGCTTATCTATCTTAGATATGATTGTTCGGTTGAGATGGGGGGCCTTAGTGCAACGACAGTCGTTTTCGACCTTTATCCCTCTGGCGCGGCGGCGTTTTTTGATAGTCTGCGCAGCAAATGGCGAGGTTGGGAAGGGGTGCTGAAGGGCAGTAGCCTGGAAAGTCACCTGGCGTTTGAGGCGACGCGTGACTCGTTGGGGCACGTCTTCCTGAAGATCATTTTGATATCCGACATGTCCAATCCATTTCGCGTCGAAACGACGATGACGCTGGATATTGGCGACCTTGAGGGGCTGGCGAAGAAAGCCGCGAGATTTTTCACCTCTTGAGCGTCACGGGCAGTTGCACCGCCCGGGCGAATAGTCCTAAAACGCCAGTTCGCTTGTCGAGAGTTTCCATGCGCATCCTTCTCACCAATGACGACGGCATCGAGGCCTATGGCCTGAGCGTCCTTTTCGACATCGCCCATGCCTTGAGCGACGATGTCTGGGTGTGCGCGCCGATCGTTGAGCAATCGGGCAAGGGCAGGGGCGTCACCCTGCACGATCCGTTGCGTGTCAAGCGGATGGGCGAGAAGCGCTTTGCCGTATCGGGCACGCCGACCGACTGTGTGCAGATTGCCGTCAATGACCTCCTGCCATCGCCGCCGGACCTGGTGCTGAGCGGAGTCAACCGTGGATTCAACCTGGCTCAGGACGTCACCATGTCCGGCACGGTCGCCGGGGCCTTTCTCGGCAGCTCGTTGGGTATCCGGTCCGTGGCCATGTCGCAGTGCCTCGACTTCGACATCGACGTCGAGGCGCAATGGTCTTCCGCCAGGGGCTATGGCGCGCCGGTCGTCAGTGCTTTGCTGGAACGCGGCTGGGACAGTCATGTGGTGATGAACGTCAACTTCCCCGACTGTGATGCCGAAGCGGTGACGGGCATCGAGGTGACGCGCCAGGGCATGCGCGACATGCACGAAATGCACGCCGTCAAGCGCTGTGATCCGCGCGGCCGCGACTATTACTGGATGAATTTCCACAATTACCAGCAGACGCTGATCGACGGTACCGACCTCAAAGCGATCGCGGAAAATCGCATCTCGGTGACGCCGCTGCATCTCGACCTGACGCATCACGAAGCCATGCATGCCCTGCGCAAGACGCTGGGCGGCGTGGCGCCGAAAGCCGTTGTCAAGGTCGGCGAAAAGGCGGAGGCGGGCAAATGAGTACGCCGCCGGAAGACGCCCCCGAAGAAACCCGGCTGCAGCGCCTGCTCAGCAGCCTGAAAGCCCAGGGCATCGAGGACAAGAAGCTGTTGCACGCCTTGGAATATACGCCGCGCGACCTGTTCGTGCCGGAGCTGTTCCTGGACCGGTCGTGGGAAGATTCCGCCATCCCGATCAACTGTGGACAGACGATTTCGCAGCCCTACATCGTCGGCCTGATGACCCAGGCGCTGAAAATCGAGGGACGCCATCGTGTGCTGGAGATTGGCACGGGCTCAGGCTATCAGACGGCCGTGCTGGCGCGGCTGGCGCGCTATGTCTACACGATCGAGCGCTACCGGTCACTGATGGTCGAGGCGGAAATCCGCCACAAGCGGCTGATGCTGGAGAACATCATCTACCGGTTTGGCGACGGCTGGGAG
>JBEHXB010000202.1:0-5093 GCA_048498895.1 Pseudomonadota bacterium | reverse complement strand
TCGGCCCTTCCTTTCAGTGAAGGCGCATTACGCCACGATTGGAAACATGCCTGCAGCCTGCCTCATCCTGTACCAACGGACTTTGAGCCCGCGCAAAAAAGGCTGGAGGGAGTTGCCGCCGGCGCCATGATTGCGGCCTTCCGGCGGCAATTGCGGCAAGGGCGGGGAACCCTTCGCGTCCACCACGGATAATCACACGTCCGCTGGGGTTATCCGGCCTGCTGATGATTACCACGCGCCGTGGCGTTACGCGCTAATCGTCTCGCGTGTCTTCGCCGCCGGAAATGAAGCCATCGCGATTTCGGCCACCGCATGCAGCTGCGCGGGCCCGTCGCCGGCCGCCGCCTGCACCGCGATGCCGTGCGAAACGGTGATGAGATAACACGCCAGGGCAGCGGGATCGCTGCCGGCGGGCAGGTCTCCCTCCGCGACCGCGCGCACAAAACGGTCGCGCAGCGCCGCTTCCTTTTCCGCCCGATGGCGAGCCACCATGTCGGGAATAACATCGTCGCCGCACGATGAGCCGCACTGAAGCAGAAGACAGCCGGGCGGGGTTTTGCCGCCCGTGTCGGCGACGAAGTCAGCCACACCATGCAGGAAGCGATGCGCTGCATCGCGCGCGGTGGGCGCACTCAGTACCGATTCCATGAACGCCTGGCGGCGGGCGTCGTAGCGGTCAAGAACCTGACGGAACAAACCTTCCTTGCTTCCGAACGCGGCATAGAGGCTGGGAGAATTGATGCCCATGGCCGTCGTCAGCTCGACCATCGAGGCACCCTCATAGCCCTTGCGCCAGAAAACCTGCATCGCGCTGTCCAGCGCCTTTTCCGTGCAAAAACCGCGGGGCCGTCCAGCCGCCATCCTTGGGCACTCCCGAAAATTTTTTGCTGATCGTTACAGAATTATCTTGCAACGCAGCGTCACCCGACATATTTGTGCCGGGCGTTACAGAATTCAAGGGGATTCTTGATGATCGATGTTGCAGCTACCGCCCTGGCCCTTCGCCAAAATCGCCGTAACAGTCTGGTGAGAATAGGGAAATCCCATGTCCGGCGCTCTTTCCTGGTGGGTGCGGCTATTCTTGCCGCCGCTGCCGGCGGCGGCTGGTTTGCCGTCCACCACATGGCCAGCGCAGCCCCCGTGGCCGCCGCGGTCCAGGCAGTGCCGGTCAACACCGTCACCATGGAGCCGCAGAAGGCCCAGATCTGGTCCGAATTCTCCGGCCGGCTCGACGCGGTAGACTATGCCGAGATCCGGCCCCAGGTTTCCGGCCGCATCACCGAGATCCGCTTCCAGGACGGCCAGGAGGTCAAGGCGGGCGACGTGCTGTTCGTGATCGATCCGCGCCCCTTCGAGGCCGCCGTCGCCAAGGCTGCCGCCGATCTTCAGCAGGCGCGCACCAACGCCTCGCTGGCCAAGGCCAATCTGGCGCGCGCCGACAGCCTGAAGAAGGCGGGCGCCATTGCGCTTCAGTCCTATGACCAGGCCGCCAACGCCAGCGCCGTGGCCGATGCCGCCATCGGTGCCGCCCAGGCGGCGCTGACCCAGGCGCGCCTGGACGTTGACCACGCCTATGTGAAAGCGCCGATTTCGGGCCGCGTCAGCCGCGCGGAAATCACCGTCGGCAACCTGGTCCAGGCCCAGAACAACGCGCCGCTGCTGACCTCCATCGTCTCCAATAACGGCATCTATGCCGACTTCGATGTGGATGAGCAGACCTTCATCCGCGACATTCATCCCGCCGCCGGCACCCAGGCTCTGCAACACAAAATCCCGGTCGAGCTGACGCTGCCGGGCGGCGGACCGCGGGTCTACAAGGGCTTCATCGAGAGCTTCGACAACCACATCGATACCGGATCTGGCACCATTCGTGCGCGCGCCCGCTTCGACAATGCCGACGGCACCCTGGTGCCCGGCATGTTCGTATCGGTGCGCATGGCCGATGCCGCCAGCAGCGACGTGCTCCTGGTGCCTGAACGGGCCTTGGGTACCGACCAGAGCAAGCATTTTGTCTTCGTGGTCGACGGTGCCGGCAAGGCGACCTTCCGCGAAGTGACGCTGGGCGCGGTTGTCGACGGCAAGCGGGTCGTCACCTCGGGCCTGTCGCGCGGCGACAAGGTGATCGTGGACGGCATCCAGCACATCCAGCCGGGCGCGCTCGTGGCCGCCAGGGATATTTCCACCCAGGTGGCGGCGCAATAGGGCGCCGGCTCCGAAAAACTTTTGCCAAGGGGCAAGCCGTGAACCTATCGCGCTTCTTCATCGACCGGCCGATTTTCGCCGGCGTGATCTCGGTCGTCATATTCCTGGCGGGCCTGATCGCGATTACACAGCTGCCCATCTCCGAATATCCCGAGGTGGTGCCGCCGTCGGTGGTGGTGACGGCGCAGTTTCCCGGCGCCAACCCCGACACCATCGCCGCGACGGTGGCCACGCCGCTGGAAGAGCAGATCAACGGCGTGGAGAACATGCTTTACATGTCCTCCCAGGCCGCCAGCGACGGCACGCTGACCCTTACCGTCACCTTCAAGCTGGGCACCGATCCGGACCTGGCGACCCAGCTGGTGCAGAATCGCGTCAACCAGGCGCTGCCGCGCCTGCCCGATGTGACGCGGGCCCTGGGCGTGACGACGATCAAGTCGTCGCCCGACCTGACCATGGTGGTGCACCTGATCTCGCCGGACGGCCGCTATGACATGCTGTACCTGCGCAACTATGCGGTACTGAACGTCAAGGACCAGCTCGCCAAGATCGAGGGCGTGGGCCAGGTGCGCCTGTTCGGCAGCGGCGATTACGCCATGCGCATCTGGCTGAATCCCGAAAGGATCGCCGAGCGCGGCCTGTCGGCCGACGAAGTGGTGGCCGCCATCCGCCGGCAGAATGTCCAGGTTGCCGCCGGCGTCATCAACGGGCCGCCCTATGGCAGCAAGGGCGAATTGCAGCTTCCCATCACCGTGGAAGGCCGCCTGAGCGATCCGGAGGAATTCAGGCAGATCGTCATCAAGAATTCCGGCGGCGTGATCACCCGCCTGTCCGATGTGGCGCGGGTGGAGATAGACGCCTCGCAGTACGGCCTGCGCTCGTTGCTGAACAACCAGCAGGCGGTCGCCATTCCGGTGTTCCAGGCGCCCGGTTCCAACGCCATCCAGATCTCCGACCAGGTGCGCGCCACCATGGCCGAACTGAAGAAGAATTTCCCGCCGGGGCTCGATTACAGGATTGTCTACGATCCGACCGTCTTCGTGCGCGGCTCGATCGAGGCGGTGGTGCACACCCTGCTGGAAGCGGTGCTGCTGGTCGTGCTGGTGGTGATCCTGTTCCTGCAGACGTGGCGGGCCTCGATCATTCCGCTGCTGGCCGTGCCGACATCCATCGTCGGCACCTTCGCGGCCATGCTGCTTTTCGGATTTTCCATCAATGCCCTGTCGCTGTTCGGCCTGGTGCTGGCGATCGGCATCGTGGTCGATGACGCCATCGTGGTGGTGGAAAATGTCGAGCGCAGCATCGAGGCGGGGCTTTCTCCGCGCGATGCCGCGCTGAAGGCGATGAGCGAGGTCACCGGCCCCATCATCGCCATCGCGCTTACACTGTGCGCGGTGTTCGTGCCGATCGCCTTCATCAGCGGCCTGACCGGCGAGTTCTATCGCCAGTTTGCCTTGACCATCGCCTTTTCGACCATCATCTCGGCCTTCAACTCCCTGACCCTGTCGCCGGCGCTGGCTGCGCTGCTGCTCAAGGGCCACGGCGCGCCAAAGGACGGGCTGACGCGCGTGATGGACCGGTACCTGGGGCGTTTCTTCGGCGCCTTCAACCGGTTCTTCCACCGGAGTTCGGAGAATTACGGCAAGGGCGTGGGCGGGATACTGGGCCGCAAATCGGCGGCCATGCTGGTCTACGGCGTGCTTCTGGGCGCCACGGTGCTCGGGTTTCGCATGGTGCCGCCCGGCTTCGTGCCGCTGCAGGACAAGCAATACCTGGTCAGCTTCGCCCAGCTCCCCGAAGGCGCCACCCTGGACCGCACCGAAAAGGTGATCCGGCAGATGAGCGACATCGCGCTCAAGCAGCCCGGCGTGGACGGCGCCATCGCTTTCCCCGGTCTTTCGATCAACGGCTTCATCAACAGCCCCTCGGCCGGCATCGTCTTTGTGAGCCTCAAGCCCTTCGGGCAGCGGCGCTCGGCGGACCTGTCGGGCTTTGCCATCTCCCAGGCGCTGCAGGCCAAGTATGCCGGCATCAAGGATGCCTATATCGCGATCTTCCCGCCCCCGCCGGTGCAAGGTCTTGGCACCATCGGCGGCTTCAAGCTGGAGATCGAGGACCGTACCGACCAGGGCAACGCCGCGCTGGCCAAGGTGCTCGGCGAGATCCAGGCCAAGGCGATGAAGGAGCCTTCGCTGGCGGGTGCGTTCTCCAACTTCAACACCACCATGCCGCAGCTTTCCGTCCATCTGGATCGCACCCGCGCCCAGCAGCTTGGCGTGAATGTGTCGGATGTGTTCGACACCATGCAGACTTACCTGGGTTCGATCTACGTCAACGACTTCAACCGCTTCGGCCGTACCTACCAGGTCATCGCCCAGGCCGACACGCCGTTCCGCGAGCGGCCGTCGGACATCGCACAGCTGAAAGTGCCGAACGCCAATGGCGAGATGGTGCCGCTGGGCTCGCTGGTCTCGGTGACGGAAACCGCCGGCCCGGACACGGCGCTGCGTTATAACGGCTTTCGTGCCGCCGACCTGAACGGCGGCCCCGCGCCGGGCTATTCGTCGGGCCAGGCCCAGGCGGCGATGACCAGGATCCTGGACCAGACCCTTCCCAAGGGCATGCGCTATGAGTGGACCGATCTGACCTATCAGCAGATTCTGGCGGGCAACACCGCGTTCCTGGTGTTTCCACTCTGCGTCCTTCTGGTCTTCCTGGTGCTGTCGGCGCAGTACGAAAGCCTGTTTCTGCCGCTGGCGATCATACTGATCGTGCCCATGTGCCTTCTGTCTGCCATCACGGGCGTGTGGCTGACGGGCGGCGACAACAACATATTCACCCAGATCGGCCTGTTCGTGCTGATCGGGCTGGCCTGCAAGAACGCCATCCTG
>JBEHXB010000201.1:0-5101 GCA_048498895.1 Pseudomonadota bacterium | reverse complement strand
GTCGGCCGGATCGAGGGCGAGGAATTTCTCGCGGTCGAACTGGGGCATGGAGAAGGGATTGTGGGAGAAGTCGATCTTCTTGTCGTCCTCGTTCCACTCGTACATCGGGAAATCGACGATCCAGCAGAACTTGTATTCGTTTTCCGGGATCAGGTTCAGCTCGCGGCCGATGCGCGTGCGGGCCATGCCGGCCAGGGTGGCGGCGCGGTCGGTCTTGTCGGCGGCGAAGAACAGCGCATCGCCCGCCTTGACGCCGGCGGCCTTTGCAATGTCGGCCAGCGCGGCGGCCGGGATGAACTTGGCGATGGGGCCTTTGCCGGCAAGCGCGCCATTGTCGTCTTCAAAGGTCACATAGCCCAGGCCTGGCGCGCCTTCGCCGCGCGCCCATTCGTTCAGCTTGTCGAAAAAGCTGCGCGGCTGCGACGCGGCGCCCGGGGCGGGAATGGCACGAACGGTCTTGCCCTTGAATGCCTTGAATTCCACCACGTCGCGGCCGAAGATTTCGGATACGTCGCAAATCACGATCGGGTTTCGCAGGTCGGGCTTGTCGGTACCGTATTTCAGCATCGCCTCGGCGAACGGAATGCGCACGAAGGGCGGTTTCGTCACCGTCTTGCCGCCTGCGAATTCCTCGAACACACCCGCCAGCACCGGCTCGACCGCCGCGAAGACATCGTCCTGGGTGACGAAGCTCATTTCCAGATCGAGCTGGTAGAACTCGCCCGGCGAGCGGTCGGCGCGGCCGTCCTCGTCGCGAAAACAGGGCGCGATCTGGAAATAGCGATCGAACCCCGCCACCATGATGAGCTGTTTGAATTGCTGCGGCGCCTGGGGCAGCGCATAGAACTCGCCCGGATAGCGGCGCGACGGCACCAGGAAGTCGCGCGCGCCTTCGGGGCTGGAAGCGGTCAGGATCGGCGTCTGGAATTCGGTGAAGCCCTGCGCGATCATCCGCCTACGGAGCGATGTGATGATGTTTGCGCGCAGCATGATGTTCTTGTGCAGCCGCTCGCGGCGCAGGTCCAGGAAGCGGTAGGTGAGCCGGGTTTCCTCGGGATAGTCATGGTCGCCGAACACCGGCAGCGGCAGTTCCTGCGCCTGTCCCTGGACGGCCGCCGTCTCGATGCGAAGTTCGATCTCGCCGGTCGGCAGGTCCGGGTTCACCGTGTCGGGTGTGCGGGCGACCACCTTGCCGGTGAACGTCAGCACCCATTCGGAGCGCGCGGCATCGACCACGGGGAAGGCGGCGCAGTCCGGCTCGATTACGCACTGGGTGATGCCGTAATGATCGCGCAGGTCGATGAAGATCAGCCCGCCATGGTCACGCCGCCGGTTGACCCAGCCCGACAGACGGACAGTCTGGCCGACGTCGGCCCTGCGAAGCTGGCCGCAGGTATGGGTACGATAGGGGTGCATGGGGCAAAACCATTGGAAAACGCCGGGTTTTGGCGGTTTTGGGAGGGCAGGTCAAGGGCGGGGAAAGCAGGGCCGGACCGCGGGTGTTTTCTGTCGCGATCCTGGGTTAGCTTTCGCCGTCGAAGGGGAATCATGCATGAAATTCATCCGTTTCGCCGGCCGTTTTGCCGGGTTGTTGCTGTCTGCCGCGCTCGCCTTTTCCTCCTCCGCCCTGGCCCACGGCCCGCAGAAGCCGCGCAACATCATCATCTTCGTGGCCGATGGCCTGCGCTATGGCAGCGTGGAGCCCGGCAACATGCCCAACCTGTACCGGCTCAAGACCGAGGGGGTGGACTTTACCAACAGCCATTCGCTGTACCCCACCATAACCACGGTCAATGCCAGTGCCATCGCCACCGGCCACTACATCGGCGATACCGGCGATTTCGGCAACACGCTCTATACGGGCGTGCGGATGAACAGCCAGCACGGCGCCACCGTGGTCGGGCTGGAAAACGATGCCGTGCTGGCGGAAATGAACCGGAAGTTCGGCGGCAATTATCTCAACGAGGATACGCTGATCGCCCGCGCGCGCGCGGCCGGCTTTTCCACCGCCGTGATCGGCAAGCTGGGACCGGCGCGGATCCAGGACTCCACCGCGGCGCCCGATGGCAGCCAGACGCTGATCGTGGACGACAATACCGGCCATGACGACGGCTTTGCCCTGCCCGCCTGGTTCCGCGACCGGATGAAGGATGCGTTTCTGCCGTCACAGGTGCCCGAGAGGCAGGTACCCAACATCCCCCAGGAAGTCTGGCTGATGAAGGCGACCACGCGCATCGTGCTGCCGCATTTCAAGCAGGCGGGAAAACCCTTTGCGCTGCTGTTCTGGTCGCGCGATCCCGACATGAGCCAGCACAACACCAAGGACAGCGTGGGCGAATACGATCCCGGCATCAATGGGCCATCGGGCCTGGCCGGCACCCGCGACGCCGACACCATGCTGGGCGAGCTGCGCCAGGCGCTGAAGGATCAGGGCCTGGACCAGGACACCGACATCTTCGTGACGGCCGATCATGGCTTCCTGACCGTCAGCCGTGAAAGCAAGACCAGTCCCTCGGCCAAGGACGGGCAACTGGCGCCGGGGTTCCTTTTGTCGGATCTCGCCGTCACGCTGGGCCTGCCCAAGATCAACGACGCCGGACTGGGCACCAATCCCGCCGCGCCTGATGTGGTGGTCGCCGCCAATGGCGGTTCCGACCTGATCTACCTTCCGGGCCGTAATGCCGGGGCGCTTGCCGCCAAGACGGTGAAATTCCTCGCCAGCCAGGATTATGTCGCCGCCATCTTCGTCAATGACAGGTTGGGCAAGTTCCCCGGCGCGCTGGCGATGAGCGACATCAACCTGATCGGTTCGGCGAAAACGCCACAGCCTTCCATCTATGTGAGCTTCCGAAGCTTCGCCCGGGGCTGCGAGAATCCCCTGCAATGCACGGTCGGCGTTCACGACACCAAGATGCTGACCGGTCAGGGCAGCCATGGCAGCCTGTCGCGGGCGGAAACGCGCAATTTCATGGCCGCCATCGGGCCGGGGTTCAAGGCGCACTATGCCGACCCGGCACCGGTGTCCAACGCCGATATAGCCCCCACCATGGCGCATCTGGCGGGAATCACGCTGGCGCCGAAGGGCCGGCTGACGGGACGCGTGATCACCGAGGCGCTGAATGGGGGTACGGAACCGGCCGTTAGCAGCCGCACCATCGCGTCCACACCGGCGGAGAACGGCAACGTCACCCTGCTGAACGTCCAGCAGGTGGGCGAGCAGCGCTATTTCGACGCGGCCGGCTTTGCGGGCCGGGTGGTGGGGCTGAAATCCCGGTAATCAGCCATAATTGCGACCCAGAGGCCGGCGAATCCCGGTATCACAACCGCATGCGGATCGTGGAAAGCAATGAGGAACTGGTCGGTCTGGTCGCGGACCTCAAGGACGCGCCCTATCTGGCGCTGGATACCGAGTTTCTTCGCGACCAGACCTATTACCCCAAGCTCTGCCTGATCCAGGTCGCCTCACCCGGAGTGGAAGCAATAGTCGATCCCCTGGCGCGGGGGATGGACCTGGCGCCCTTCTACGAGCTGATCCGGCGGCCCGACATCGTCAAGGTGCTGCATGCGTCGCGGCAGGACATCGAAATCTTTTATCTGCAGGGGGGCGTGCTTCCCGATCCGCTGTTCGACACCCAGATCGCGGCCATGGTCTGCGGCTTCGGAGACGCGGCATCCTACGAAACGCTGGCGCGCAAGGTGGCCAAGGTGGAGATCGACAAGTCCGCCCGCTTCACCGACTGGAGCCACCGGCCGCTGTCGAAGCGGCAACTGGAGTATGCGCTGGCCGATGTCACGCACTTGCGTGTGATCTATGAATGGATGAAGGCGCAGCTTGAGAAGACCGGCCGCGCCGGCTGGGTGGCCGAGGAAGTGGCCGCGCTGCAGGACCCGGGATTGTATCGCCAGGACCCGCAGATGGCCTGGAAGCGGCTGAAGCCGCGCACCGCCAACAAGCGCTTCCTGGCCGTGCTGGCGGCGCTGGCGGCCTGGCGCGAGCGCGAGGCGCAGGCGCGCGACATCCCACGGGGGCGCGTGCTGAAGGACGAGGCCTTGAGCGAGATCGCCGCCCACCCGCCCGAGACCGCCGAGGCGCTGGAACGCATCCGGTCCGTGCCCAAGGGTTTTGCGGCATCGCGCCTGGGCAAGTCGCTGATGGAGACGATCGCTCAGGGTCTGGCGGCCCCCCCGCCCGAAGGCGTTCTTGCTGAAAACCGGGAACGGCGGCGCAGAGAGCCCTCTCCCGCCGTGGTCGACCTGCTCAAGACCCTGCTGAGGCTGAAGGCCGAGGAAGCCCGGGTGGCGCCGCGCCTGATCGCGACAGCCGAAGACATTGAAAGACTGGCGGCGAACGAAGACGACAGGGTCATGGCCCTGACCGGCTGGCGCCGGGCCGTGTATGGCGAGGACGCCATCGCCTTGCGCAAGGGAGAACTGGCCATCGCGCTGGAGAATGGCGAAGCGGGGGTGGTTGAACTGGAGGGCCAGGACCTGGCGCGCGAATAGCGCGCGAGGGCTTGCGCCCTGGCTGGAATACAATTCGATCTGGAGGGACAATTGCCATGAAGAAGATCACGATTGCCGCCGCGCTGCTGGGAACATTGACGCTGGCCTGGGGGGCAGCGTCGGCGCAGCCCGCCGACTGGTTCACCATGCGGCTGACCGCCAATATCGCCAAGCCCGCCCCCGTGGCATGGAAGCTGGTGGGCGGCGAAGACTGGTGCGGTATCGCCAAATATCTGGACGTCAAAAGCTGCCACATCGACAAGGGCAAGGGCGAAGTGGGCAGCCTTCGCACCATCAATGGCAGCATCCTGGAAATCGCCGTGGCGCGCACGCCGCTTTCGTATACCTATGCCCAGCCCGCGGCGACGAACTTCTATCATGGCACGATGGCGGTCGAGCCGGTGGACAGCACCCATTCGCGGCTGGTCTATACGCTGATCTGGAACCAGACGGCGGTGGGCGACGCCAAGGCGCAGGCCGAGGCGCGCGACAGCCGCAGGACACGCTTCCAGGCGGCGGTGAACAAGATGGCGGCCGCGGCGAACAAGGCGCCGTAGGGAGCCGTCCCCGCCGGACAGGGCGGCATGGCGCCGAAAGG
>JBEHXB010000200.1:0-5108 GCA_048498895.1 Pseudomonadota bacterium | reverse complement strand
TCAGCCAGCGCCGCCAGCTGGACGCGCTGCTGGGCATCGGGGCCCGCACCGGGACGATCAAAAGCACGCGGCATCACCCCCCGCGCGGCGTCGATCACCGTGACCTTGCCGGGAGAACTCATAGCCATCCCATCCGCGCGAGCATCCCGCGCACATTCTCGGAAACCTGTTCGGGCGAAAGCCCCTGCGAGCGCCATTTGGCGCGCGAGCGGCCCAGCTCCTTCAGCCGAAGAGTCCATTCCGGGCCAAACTGCCCGGCCAGACGTTCGCGCAGCGCCCGCGCCAGACCGGGCACCTGGCCGCCTGTGGAAGCGGTCAGCAGCAGGTCGCCACGGCGCACCAGGGCGGGAACATGAAAGTCGCAAAGGGACCGGGTATCCTCGACATTGACCAGGACCCCAAGGGCGCGAGCGCGAGCGGCCAGCAGGCGGGAATCCTCGTCCCCCAGACCGGCCACAAACAGGACCGTCAGGGCTGCAAGCGCGGTGTCTGGGGCGTCGAGCGGCAGCAGGACCGCATCCAGCCCCGCGCCGGCCAGGAGGGCCGCCCGGCGGTCGCGCGCGGCACCGCTGCCGACAAGGCCGGCCTTGATGCGCTGCGGGTCAAAAACAAGCGGAAGCATGGACGCCTCTCAAACTCCGCGAGACGTAGGCCTTCACGCCATAAAATGCAAGAAACAGGTGGGGAATATAATATTGTACGAATAACTTGTGTGTTATTCGTAGTTCCTGAGCAGATCCACCACCGAAACCGCGATCCTGTCACCCTTTATCTGGATTTCGCCCTTGGCCACCGGCTTGTCGTTCGCCAGGACAAGCACCGGATCGTCCTGATGCGAATCCAGCTCGATCACGGCCCCGCGGCCCATGCGCAGGAGCTGGTGCATGGGGATCACCGAGCGGCCCAGGACCACCGAGATCGCGACTTTGACATTATCGACATTGGAAGCCATGCGCCCAACCCTTAGATTACCGAACCGGCAGAGGGTCGCCGATCATGGTTTCGGAAGGCTTAATTTGGACGCTCTGGTAGCAACCCAGGTGGAATGGCAGATGGACGACCGGCCGGTCGCCTATCCTGAGGCGGTCGCCTGCATGGAGGCGCGCGCCGCGGCCATTGCCGATGGCCGGGAGAGCGAGATGGTCTGGCTGCTGGAGCATCCGCCCATCTACACCGCCGGCACCAGCGCGAAGGATGCCGATCTTCTGGATGCACGGTTTCCGGTTTATCGCACCGGACGCGGCGGGCAGTACACCTATCATGGCCCCGGCCAGCGGGTCGGTTATGTGATGCTGGACCTGAGGCAGCGTTCGAAGAAGACAAAGGGGCCAGACGTTCGCGCCTATGTCCACGACCTGGAGCAATGGCTGATCGAGACCCTGGATATGTTCGCAATCAGGGGCGAACGGCGCGAGGGCCGTGTCGGCATCTGGGTTCGGCGGGGCTCATCCGCTTCCGATGCGCGCGAAGACAAGATCGCCGCGCTGGGCGTGCGCATCCGGCGCTGGGTGACTTTTCATGGCGTGGCGCTGAACGTCAAACCCGAGCTTTCGCATTTCTCCGGCATCGTGCCGTGCGGGATCAGCGGCCATGGCGTTACCAGCCTGGCCGACCTGGGCGTGACCGCGACGATGGCCGATGTCGATTTGGCGCTGCGCCGCTCATTTGCAAAGGTTTTCGGCTAGCTGGATATAATCAATCATTTGCAACAGGGGGATTGTCACATGCCACGGGTATCTGCTGCATTCTTCTTCACCGCCGCACTTTGTCTTCTTGTGGGCATGCTGTGGGGCATCCATATGGGCGCCTCGGAAAACATGACCACGATGCCGGCGCACGCACACCTGAACCTGCTGGGCTGGGTGACGCTGTCGATCTATGGCACCTTCTATGCCCTCACACGCTCCAGCTTCTCGCCGAAGCTGGCCTGGGCCAACTACATCATCTCGACGCTGGGCGTGGTGATTCTGATTCCCACCCTCGCGCTGTTTCTGAGCCGCGGCAACGATCCGGCCTATGTTCCCCTGTTGGGGGTGGGCGAGGTCCTCTCGGTGATAGGGCTTCTGGTCTTCGCCGTGTCAGCGGCGCGCGAGCTCAAGCGCGCGACGGCCTGAGGATTGGCGGTCAGAGAGACGGGCGCCGGTGGAAGCCCTTTTCCGCCGGCGGCTCGCTGTTGTGCAGGTCCACCGCGCTGACGCGGGCCCCAGTGGGACCGCGCGTGGCACTGGCGACAAATATCTCGACCGCCTTGGTGGTGCCGCTGACCAGTGCTTCCACCGATCCGTCGGCGCGGTTGCGAACCCAGCCGTCAAGCCCGTTCCGCTGCGCCGACATGGCCAGATACTCGCGAAAGCCCACACCCTGCACGGAGCCGTGAACATGCACCCGCAGCGACGTAATATCCTCGTTCAAGACCATGCTCCATCCGGCAGTTTTACCGTAGCATAGTGTCCCAACCTCGACAGGCAAGATGGCTTCGCGTTCCCTTTCCCGTTCCCTTGGTCTTGCCGTGTTTCGCGCCCATCTTGAAAACGGGTTGTCGGTTGCGGTGGGCGTGGGCCTGACGGGGCTGGCCGCGGCCGGGCTTGGCTTTGAAGCGGCTGTTGCGGCCGGCACCGGGGCGCTGTGCGTTTCGATCAGCGACCGCAACGATCCGTTGAGCCAGAAATTGTGGAGCGTGGGCATGGCATTTGCCTGCTCCTGCGTCTTCACCGCGCTCTCCGCGTTTGCCACCTTCAACCTTTACGCATTCATCGCCGCGACTGCCTTCACCGGCCTGTGGACAGGGCTGATCAGCGCCTATGGCCGCTGGGTCCTCAGCCTGGCGATGAGCTGTGTGCTGGCCTTCGTGCTGGCGATGGGCCAGCACTTCGCGACCGTGGCGGCCGCGGTGGACCATCTGCTGCTGTTTGTCTGCGGCGCGCTGATCTACACCACCTATGCGGTGGCCACGGCCTGGGCGTTCGACGACCGGATCCGGCGGCTTCTGCTGGCAGAGGCGATGCGCGCCTTTGTGGGATATTTGCGGGCCAAGGCGGCGCTGTACAATCCCGATACCGAAGGACGGACCGCCTTTCGTGCGCTGATCGACACCCATGCCACGCTGGTCGAGCGGCTGCAGGCGGCGCGCGATTCCCTATTTGCGCGGCGCAGCCACCGTTTGCAGCTCAAACGCATCGACACGCTGGTGGCGCTGCTGGATGCGTTTGAAACCGTATTGTCCAGCGATGCCGACATCGAATATCTGCGCCGGGCCCCGCACCGCGATCTGATGTGGCGGCTGAACCGCTTTGTGCACCTGATGGCCGACGAAGTCGAAAGCCTGACGCTGGCCCTGCGCAGCCGGCACGCCGATACCACGCCCCGCGTACACGAGGCTGAGGCGGGCGAACTGGTGTCGGCGGTCGATAACGCGCTCAGGGCCGCGCCCGGCGACCGGACCGTCCAGGCCCTGCTGGCCAGCGCCAACAAGCTGGTACTGGCAGACCGCTATGTCGCCGACCTGGCGCGGGCGCTGGACCGCGCCACGCCGCCCAGCACCGTCGCCGCCAGCCTGGACCTGGACATGTTCCGCGCGGATGGCCCACAGGGACTGGGCTTGCTGCGCCGCCAGTTCCGCCTGTCGTCACCTGCCTTCCGCTATGGCGTGCGCCTGTCGCTGGCGATGACCACCGGCCTTCTGCTGACGCTGCTGTTTCCCCGCTTCGCCCATGCCAATTGGGTATTGCTGACTATCGCGCTGATCATGCGCGCCAACTACAGCATCACCCGCCGGCGGCGCTGGGACCGCATCAGCGGAACGCTTATCGGCTGTGCCCTGGCGGTGTTTTTCATCAACACATTGCCCGCGCCGCTGCTGCTGGTGGCGATTGTGCTGGCGGTCGGCACCAGCCATGCCTATGGCACGGTCAAGTATCGCGTCACGGCGATCGGCGCATCGATATCCTCGCTGCTTCTGCTGCACTTTGTCGATCCGCTGGTTCATCCGCAATTCTTCGAGCGCATCGTCGACACCTTGATCGGGGGCGGCTTGAGCTGGGCCTTCGGTTACCTGTTGCCGAGTTGGGAGCGCGAGGACCTGCCGAAAACGGTGCAAGGGCTGCTGAAGGCGGATGCAGCCTATGCCGCCGCCGCCTTGACGCGCCATCACGTCATGCCGCGCTATCGCCTTGCCCGCAAAAAGGCGCTGGATGCCGTGGCGCAGCTTTCCGGCGCCATCCGGCGGCTGGCGGACGAGCCCAATGCCAACCGGCGTGCGCTGGCGTCACTGGGCGAACTTCTGGGCGCGCATTACCTGCTGGCCTCGGATCTGTCGTCCATGCCGGTTCTGGTCAAGCTCAGGGCGCGGGAGCTGGACGCCGATCAAGCCGATGCCGCCATCAACGCCGTGCGCGCGCGGGTCGTGCAGCTGCTGGACCCGTCCGCTCCCAGGCAGGGCGAGGATGACATCTCGCACGCGCCGCGTGATAGCCTCTCGGGCATGCAAGGCAGCATGGCCATGGAGGTCCTGGCGCGGCGCCTGGATCACATCGAACACGCCGCCCGCAAGGTTGCCCATCTGGCGGCGCGGCCGGTGATCGAGACTCTGTAACGCGCCCTGGCCGGCCGGTCGTTGCGCCCCCCCGCAGGGCGCAACTCAGTGGCCGTCGTCGGACCAGTGGGGCGGATCGCTCGCCAGCTTGATGACGCCGAAACTGGCGCCCACCTCGATCAGCCGGCGGTTGGACCCGGTGCGAGGGCCGCTGTCGATCGCATGGGCCACGCCATTGAAGTCGGTGATGCGCAAGACCTCCTTCCAGCGGATGGTCATGTCGATGGCGCGGCGCTGGGTATGGCGGCTGACCAGCGCGGCGGGAAATTTGATCTGATAGCGGGCCATCATCCGGCGCGCCGCAGCCCGGGCCGACGGCGTGTCGCCGTCATGGGACCAGTCGATGTCGACCCCAGGCATTCGCGGGACGGCGGCCGGGTCCTGTCCGCCCTGGCCGAGCATGCAGCACCAATGCATCAGGTATGCGCGCTCGGGCGGACGGAAGGTGGCGTTGACCTCGACCGCGGCTCCCGCGGCATGCAGGCGCGACAGGAAGGCGCGCACCCGGTCGGCGAAG
>JBEHXB010000199.1:0-5111 GCA_048498895.1 Pseudomonadota bacterium | reverse complement strand
GCCATGCTGGGCGATGTGCAGATTGCAGAACCGGGCGCGCAGGTCGGCTTCACCGGCGCGCGCGTGATCGCCCAGACCATCCGCGAAAAGCTGCCCGAGGGTTTTCAGCGCGCCGAATACCTGCTCGACCACGGCATGCTGGACATGGTGGTGCCGCGCAAGGAGATGCGCGAGACGCTCTCGCGCGTGCTGCACATCATGATGAAGCAGCCGGCGCCCAGGCCGCGCACGCCCGCGCCGCCGCCCAGGAAGAACGGCAATGGCGGCGTGGCCGCCAGCCCCGGCTAGGCATCCCCGTCATGATCCCCAAACTCGCCTCAGGCCAGCGCAGCGACGCCATCCTGGGGCGGCTGCTCTCGCTGCATCCCAAGAAGATCGACCTGAAGCTGGATCGCATCCAGCGCCTGTTGGCCGACCTGGGCGATCCGCACAAACGCCTGCCGCCGGTGATCCATGTGGCGGGCACAAACGGCAAGGGCAGCGTCTGTGCCTTTGCCCGCGCCATGCTGGAAGCCCAGGGGTTGAAGGTGCATGTCCATACCTCGCCGCACCTGGTGCATTTCCACGAGCGCATCCGCATCACCGGCAAGCTGATTGGCGAGGACGAACTGGCCGAACTTCTGGAGGAGGTGGAGCGCGTCAATGACGGACATCCCATCACCTTCTTCGAGATTACCGGCGCGGCGATGTTCCTGGCCTTCTCGCGCCATCCCGCAGACGCGGTGGTGCTGGAGGTGGGGCTGGGCGGGCGTTATGACGCCACCAATGTGATCGGTCCGCCCGCCGTGGCGGTGATCCAGCCGGTGGGACTGGACCACCAGGAATTCCTGGGACACGACCTTGCCGCCATCGCCGCCGAAAAGGCCGGCATCATCAAGCCGGGTGCGCCGCTGGTGGTGGGTCCGCAGGCGGATGTGGCGCGCGAACTGATCCTGTCGCGCGCCGACCAGATCGGTGTGCCGGTGTTCGAGTTCGGCCAGGATTTCGCGGCCCGTCAGGAACACGGCCGCATGGTCTACGAGGATGAGAGCGGCCTGCTGGACCTGCCGCTGCCGCGCCTGATCGGCCGCCATCAGATCGAGAATGCGGGCGTCGCCATCGCCGCGCTGCGCCATGCGCGCTGGCGCGGACAGCCGCCGGGCTGGGGCAGCGACGCGGCGGTGGAACGGGGCCTCCAGACCGTGGAATGGCCGGCGCGGCTGCAGCGGCTGACACAAGGTCCCCTGATCGACTGCGCGCCCGAAGATGCGGAGGTCTGGCTGGATGGCGGGCACAATCCGCACGGCGCGCTGGCGGTGGCGCGCGCCATCGCCGATCTGGAGGAACGCGGCGAGCGGCCGCTTTACCTGATCTGCGGGATGCTCTCCAACAAGGACGCGAGGGGATATTTCGGCGCCTGGCGGGGGCTGGTGCGCCGCGTCGCCACCGTGGCCATTCCCGGTGAAGCCAACAGCCTGGGCGCGGGCGCGCTTTATGACGCCGCGCGTGACGTGGGACTGGAGGCGGCGCCCACCGAGGATCTGGAAGACGCCATGCTGCAGGTCGCCGCCTGGTCGCGGCTGGACGGCGATACCGTGCCGCCGCGCATCCTGATCTGCGGCTCGCTCTATCTCGCCGGCCAGGTGCTGGCGCAGAACGGGTGAAGGCCTTCTGCTTCGACAGGCTCGGCATGAGGATTATTCCTCACCCTGAGCGTGTCGAAGGGTGAATTTGCCGAAGGGTAGTCAGCCGTTCAGCAGTGCCGTGGCCTGATCCAGCCGCGCGCTGTAGGCGTCCAGCGCCCCCGCGATCAGCCCGATATAGCGCACAGCATCGTCGAAGCGTTCTTCCTCGATCGCCTCGCGCACGCCCGGCAGGGTTTTGGCGCCATAGCCGGTGAAGCGGCCCGGCGCAGTGATCATGTTCTTGTACCAGTCGCGGCCGGGCAGGCCCTGGTCCACCAGCAGCGTCTCGCCGATGGACTGCATCATCGTCAGAAGCTGGCGGCGTTTGGCCGGCGTCAGCGACGCGCCATGCGCCGACAGCGCCGCGTCATAGGCGCTGGCGCTGCCGTTCAGCCGGTTCAGCGCACTGTCCAGCGGGCCGAAATCGAACTTCGGCACCTGCTTCAGCGGCTCGGGCGGGACGTGCGACCTGGTGGGATCGGCGGCCAGTGCGAAGGCCTTGTCCGCCAGCATCCTTGCCTGTTTTTCCGCGGCGCCGCGCTTGTCGTCCGCCAGCTTCTTGACGTCCTTGAGATACTGGCCCACAGCGGCGGCGAAGGTGTCGGGCGTGTTCAGCGGCAATTCGGCATCGGCGGCCTGGATCACCAGGTGACCGGCCGTCTCGGACAGGACCTTGCCATAGACAAGTCCCGGATCGACGAAGCGGGTGTGATGCTCGAAGGTGTCGTAGCGGGAATGGTAGACGCCGCCGGCATTGCCCTCACCGCCATAGCCGATATCCAGCGTGGCGATGCCCAGATGCTGCAGGAAGGTGGAATAGTCCGAGCCCGAACCCAGCGCCGCGATCGGCAGGTCCTTCGCCGGATCGGCGGCGTCGGCGGCATCGGTCTTGGCCTCTTCGCTGGCGCCGGGGCTTGCGGCCCGCACCTGGATCGCGGCGCGCGCCCGCGCAGCCACGGACACGTTCGTTTCCGGATCGGTGATGCCGTCGAGCACC
Source organism: Pseudomonadota bacterium (assembly GCA_048498895.1). Taxonomy (GTDB): domain Bacteria; phylum Pseudomonadota; class Alphaproteobacteria; order Micropepsales; family Micropepsaceae; genus Rhizomicrobium. Next base: position 2,450 of record JBEHXB010000199.1, on the reverse strand, counting down.
CGGCTGGCAAAGTGGCGCAGGTCCTCGCTGCCGCCCAGCTTCAGGAAGCCGCGCCCGTTGCCGTCGCTGTTGAGATAGAGCACGGCCTTCTTCCGCAGTTCCGCCGCATGGGTCTCGGCCCATTCGGTGGAGCCCAGCAGCATCGGCTCTTCCGCGTCCCAGCTGGTATAGACAATGGTACGCCTGGGCTTCCAGCCGCTCTTGACCAGCATTCCCAGCGCGCGCGCCTCGTCCATCATCGCGACCTGGCCCGACAGCGGATCGGAGGCGCCGAATACCCAGCCGTCAAAATGATTGCCGCGGATCACCCACTGGTCGGGCCACTGCGAACCCTTCAGCATGGCGATGACGTCATAGGCGGGCTTGAGGCTCCATTCCGACTTGACCGCCAGATGCACGGGCCGCGCGCCCGTTCCCGCGCGATAGGTGATGGGCAGCGCGCCGCGCCAGGCGGCGGGCGCCGGCTGGCCGCCCAGCGTCTGCAGGAACACCTGCGCGTCGGCATAGGAAATGGGCAATGTGGGAATCTTCAGGATGGTGGGCGCGCTCTCGCGTGTCAGGCGCTTGGCGTTCGCGGTTGCGCCGATGCCGGGCGTAAGCGGGTCGCCGGGATAGAGCGTCATGTCGGCGACCGAGCCGCGCTGGATGCCGTGCGGCGGCCGCATGGGACCATCGGGATAGACGCCGTCCACGGCATAGCCGTCATCGGCGGGATCGGAATAGATCAGGCAGCCGACGGCGCCGTGCTCCTGCGCCAGCTTGGGCTTGAGGCCGCGCCAGCCCTGACCATAGCGCGCGATGACGATCTTGCCCTTCACGCTGACGCCCATCTCGGCCAGGCGCCTGTAGTCGTCGTCCATGCCGTAATTGACATAGACCAGCGGCGCGGTGACATCGCCGTCGCCCTGATAGGCGACATAGCCGGGCAGGGCATAATTCCTTGCGGTGGCGCTGCTGTCGCCGGGGATGGGCGGTTCCTGCAAGGTGGCGGTATAGGCGGGCGCACCGTTCGCCGCCGGCATCTCCAGCGTCTCGCTGACCGGCGTGGGATAGAGCACCTGGAAGGTTTCGATATGGGCGTCCCAGCCCCACTCTTTGTAACGGGCCAGCAGCCACTCGGCATTGGCCTTGTCGTGCGGGCTGCCGACATGGTTGGGCTCCGCCGACAGCAGCTTCAGCCATGCGGTCTGGTCGGCGGAACTGAGCTGCGCGTCAAAGCGCTGCTCGAGCGAGAGCGGTGTCTGGGCGGACGCCACCGCCATCAATGCCGGAATCAGGAATCCGCTGAACCAGATCGCAGGCCGCATCCCCATCCCCCAGCGACGACACGATGTCATCGTATCGGTAGCGGGGCCCAGTGCAAGCTCTACGGGGGCGCGCGGGCGCCTGCCGATGCCGCGGCGCGGGCCGCGGGCGGTCAGCCTGTCAGATGGAAGATTCGATCCATTCCTTGATCTTCGACTTCGGCAGTGCGCCGACCTTGGTGGCCGCGACCTGGCCGTCCTGGAAGATCATCATGGTGGGAATGCCGCGCACACCATACTTGGTGGGCACATGCGGATTCTCGTCGATATTGAGCTTGGCGATGGTCAGCTTGCCCTCCATCTCGGCCGACAATTCATCCAGCGCGGGGGCAATCATGCGACACGGACCGCACCACTCCGCCCAGAAATCGACCAGCACGGGCTTCTTGGCATCCAGCACGTCGCCCTGGAATGAGGCGTCGGTCACTTTGATGGGCATGTAACAATCCTCTTGTCGCCACACCTATCTAGGAAGGCCCCCCACAAGGGTCAAGATGTGGCGTCAATCCGCCCGGCGATCCCCGCCAATTGGGCCTCCAGCAGGGTATCCGGCAGGGAAACCAGAGAGGGGCCGTCGGTGAAAACCAGGCCGCAGACGATTCGCCGGCCCGGGAAGACCGCCTGGGCCGCTGCCCGGTAAAGCGCCATCTGATCCAGATAGGTGGGGGCAATGTCCTCCAGCCGGCGCGGTGCCGGGCGGTTGGTCTTGAAGTCCAGGATCAGGACCGCATCCGGGGTGACCGCCAGCCGGTCGATGCGCCCGGTGATCGGTGCTTTCAGTCCCAGGTCGGGACGCATTGCATGGATGGTGGCCTCGGCGCGGCTCATCGGCCCGAAGATCGGGGCGAATTCCGGATGGTCCAGGACCGCCAGGATCTCGCGGACCAGTTCTTCTCCCGCCGCGTCGCAATAGCCCTGGGCAGCGGCCAAGCGAAGGGCAATATCGCGGCGCCGTTCGCGCGCGACTTCGGGCAGCCGGGCCAGCAACGCATGGACCACCGTGCCGCGCCGGAAGCGTCCGGCGCCCGCGCCCAGCGGCGATGCGGTCGCCGGCGCCGCGCCGATTTCGGATGGGCGGATGGGATTGGGCACTGCAGGTTCGGCCGGCGCGGGTCTGGCGATCCATCCGGGCTGCGCCTCCACCGG
>JBEHXB010000198.1:0-5118 GCA_048498895.1 Pseudomonadota bacterium | reverse complement strand
TGCCATCTTCGCCGCCGGCCGGCTGGTGGCCGAAGGGCGCATAGACGTGCTGCTGGCGGGCCAGGAGAAATTGCGGCTGCTGGCGACATCGCAAGCCGCACTCGTCGCGGCGCTGGGTGCACGCGGGGAGCCCGATGGCGACGGCGTGCTGGTGGCGATCTCGCGCGATCAGGCTCCGTCCCTGCTGCGGGCGCTGGTATCGGGCGGCATCGAGCTGATCGAGGCGCGCTGGGTAGGCGGCGAACTGGAGAAATTCTATCTGGAGCAGACGACGCAGCCCGGAGGCGCCCGTGCTGGCTGACGCCATCGCCGCCGAGGCCTGGCGCCTGCACCGCAACCGCGCAGTGGTGTTCTGGGGCTTCATCGCCATGCCGCTGGGTGTTCTGCTCTTCAACCTGATGCTGAACACCTGGATCGCGCTGCACATGCGACTGCCGGTGCGGCTGGACCTGGGCCAACAGCTGATTGGCGGCGTCGCGCTGACGGGTTCGGCCTTCTTCCAGGTCTTCTATGCCGCGGCGGCGGCCAGCCTGTTCGCCGCAGATTACCGCTGGGAGACCTGGCGGCTGATCACGCCGCGCAACAGCCGCGCCAACCTGATCCTGGCCCGCTTCGCCGTTTTCGGCGCCGCCGCCGCCATCAGCCTGGTGTTGCTGGGGATGGCGGCGTTGCTGCAATGCCTGTATGGCGCGATGATCGGCAGCGCCGCGCTGATCCTGCCCCAAGGCCCGTTCCTCCTGCCGCTGCTGGGCACCTTCATCGTCGGCTGGTGCGAGTTGATGGTGCTGGCCGGCATCGTGGCGGTGATCGCCATCCTGTTCCGGGCGGCGCTGGGCGCGCTGATGACGGCGATGGCGTTCAGCTTCAGCCAGTGGGTGGCGATGGCGATCATCCATCCCTGGGCCGTGCCGCTGTCCTGGTATGCCGCCCTGCCCCGGCTGTCGGCTTATGTCCTGAGGGCTTTTGTGACAGGCCAGGAATTGGCGCCCGGCATCGCCGCGAGCAGTCTTCAGGCGTCGGTCGCGGCCCTGTCGCTGCTGGGCTGGATGCTGCTTCTGGGCGGCTGTGCGGTGGGGCTGTTCCAGCGGCAGGAACTGGCCCGGGAATAGAAGCGCGCGACCTGCTCAATCGATCTCGAACACGTCCTCCACCTTGACACCGAATGCCCCGGCAATGCGCATGCCCAGCGGCAGCGAGGGATCGGCCTTGCCGTTCTCGATGGCATTGACGCTCTGGCGCGCGATGTTGAGCTTCTCGGCCAACTCGGCCTGGCTCCAGTTCTTTTCGGCGCGCAGCACTTTGATGCGATTTTTCATGGGTTGCGCTTCGGTAGCGCCATGAAGGCCCGCACCGCGAAATATCCCGCCATTTGCGCCAGCAGGATGAACATGACTCCCGCCACAAAATAAAACAGTGGTGGGGGAGAACGGTGGCCAAGCATCCAATCGACGAAGTCGCCCAGAAGATCGGGGCGCGCCCTCAGACAAATGACCGCGATAAAGCTGACCGCGATGCCCAGCGCAGTGCCATAATACCAGGCGCGCATCCGCGCCGTGCGCTGGATTTCGTCGAGACAGAAATAGGCGCGAATTGCCAGAGCAAAGACGGTAAGGACAAGGAGGGCCCCCACCCAGGGCAAAATCTCGCGGGGGGGCCGTATCGACCGCGCGAGCACGATCCAAACCACCAAAAGCAGGAATATGGCGCCTCGGGCGATCCAGAGGCCCTTGCGCGAATAGATAATGTCACCTTCTCATGTCTAAATGTCATTTGTGCATGACATACTCAATCAGGGGAAAATGTCAAGCGAACCTGACATTTGCACCGAACGGCGAAGGCCCGGAAAGGCCGCCGACAGGGGCGCGAAGACAGGGAAAAGACCCTGCGGGAAAACCCCTTTGGCGCCTCGATTTTCTGGCCTGGCGAGGCCATTTTTGGTATGCTTCCTAACTTGAGTCTTGGGCTCTCCCAAACACAAGAAAACGGGTCCTATCCGGGTCTCTTTCGAGAGGTCCGGCCCAAGGCAACACCGGGTAACAAGGCGGCTGAGAACCCATGAAGATCAACGTCGAACGCGGCGCATTCCTGAAGGCGCTGAACCATGTCCAGAGCGTGGTGGAGCGGCGCAACACCATCCCGATCCTGTCCAACGTGCTGATCGAGGCGGGCAAGGGCGAGCTGAAGCTGACCGCCACCGACCTCGATATTGAGATCGTGGAATCCCTGCCCGCCGACGTGCTGCGCAATGGCTCGGCCACCGCGCCGGCGCACATGCTCTACGACATCGTGCGCAAGCTGCCTGAGGGCGCCCAGGTGCAGGCCGAACTGCTGGCCAGCGAGGGCGGACGGCTGGCCGTGTCGGCGGGAACCTCGCGCTTCGAACTGTCCTGCCTGCCACGTGAGGACTTTCCGCAGATGTCGGCGGGCGCCCTGCCCTACAAATTCCGCCTGGCGTCCGATGACCTGAAGCGCATCATCGACAAGACGCGCTTTGCCATCTCGACCGAAGAGACGCGCTATTATCTCAACGGCATCTACCTGCATGCCGCCAAGGATGCGAAGCCCTCGGTGATGCGCGCGGTGGCGACCGATGGACACCGGCTGGCCCGCTATGAACTGGAGCTGCCGGAAGGCGCCGGCGACATGCCCGGCGTGATCGTGCCCCGCAAGACGGTGGGCGAGTTGCGCAAGCTTCTGGACGATGCCGACGGCGCGATCGACGTGGCGCTGTCCGATACCAAGATCCAGTTCGGCTTCAACGGCGTGGAACTGACCAGCAAGCTGATCGACGGCAATTTTCCACCCTATGAGCGGGTAATTCCATCTGGCAACGACAAGGCGCTGTCGCTGGAAGCGAAAGAATTCGCCCAGTCCGTGGACCGCGTTTCCACCATCAGCGCCGACAAGACCCGCGCGGTGAAACTGAACCTTTCCAAGGACAAGGTCACCCTGTCGGTGGTCAATCCGGAAAGCGGCACGGCCACGGAGGATGTGGGCGCCACCTACAGCGCGGGCGCGCTGGAGATCGGATTCAACGCCCGCTACCTGTTGGACATCACCAGCCAGATCGAGGGCAAGGAAGTGCGCTTCCTGCTGTCGGATGCGGGTTCGCCTGCCATTATCGAGGACGCTGAGGACGCGCGCACGCTTTATGTCCTCATGCCGCTCAGGGTCTAGGGTTGGCAGGCCTGTCCGATACCGGCCTTGTGACAAGGTCCATGATTGCGCCGGCACCGCTGGCGGTGACGCGCCTGCAGCTGACAAATTTCCGCTCCTATGCGGGTGCCAGCATGGCGGTGGAGGCCACCTCGGTGGTTCTGGCCGGTCCCAATGGCGCGGGCAAAACCAATGTGCTGGACGCCATTTCGCTTCTGTCGCCAGGCCGCGGCCTGCGGGGGGCGAAGCTTGCCGAGCATGTGCGCAAGGGACCGGCAGCAGCCGAAGGCACGCTGTGGGCCGTGGCGGCCACCGTCACGCGCGGGACTGACATCCATGAGATCGGCACCGGCATGATTGAAGGTGGCGCATCAAGGCAGGTACGGCTGAACGGTGCGGCGGCATCCTCCTCCGCCGAGCTGGGGGAAATCGTCCAGCTGATCTGGCTGACGCCCGCGATGGACCGGCTGTTCATCGAAAGCGCATCGGGACGCCGGCGATTCCTGGACCGGCTGGTGCTGGGCTTCGACCCGTCCCATGCCCGCGCCAGCACCCGCTATGAGACGGCGATGCGCGAACGGGCGCGGCTATTGAAATATGGCCCACGCGATCCCGGCTGGCTGGATGGGCTGGAAAATGAGATGGCCGAAACGGGAATAGCGATCGCCCGCGCCCGCAAGCGGGTGGTCGAGAAACTGTCGGGCGCGCTGGCCGAACGCGGCCGCGCCGGCGCTTTTCCCGCAGCGGCTCTGGCGCTGAGTGATGATATCCATGCAGACGACGCCGATGACCTGCGCGCGGCCTTCGCCGCGAGCCGCATGCGCGACGCGGAAGCCGGGCGCACATTGGCGGGTCCTCACACCACCGACCTTCTGGTGCGTCATACGGCCAGGCGGATGGAGGCGCGCGACTGTTCCACCGGCGAGCAAAAGGCACTTCTGGTATCAATCCTGCTGGCGGATGCGCGCGAGCTTGCGCGCGACCGCGCAGGCATGGCGCCGATCCTGCTGCTGGACGAGATCGCCGCACACCTGGACGAGGTGCGCCGCGCCGCCCTGTTCGAGGAGATCACCGCCCTTTCCGCCCAGGCATGGATGACGGGCACCGACCTGTCGCTGTTCGACGGGGCGCGGGCGCAAATATTCGAAGTGCAGGATGGCCACTTTAGCCGCCAGGAGGCCGCATGATCCCCTGGCACAACTATCTTCTCTACATCGGCTTCTATGCCGTGGCCGTGGCCACGCCCGGCCCCGGCGTTATCGCCATCGTCGCGCGCGCGCTGGGCTCCGGTTTCAGGTCCACCATTCCCGCAGCGGCAGGGATCGCAACTGGCGATCTATGCCTGATGACGCTGAGCGCCCTTGGCTTGGCGCTGGTGGCCCAGGCGATGGGCCATCTGTTCCTGATCGTGAAGATCGGGGGGGCCTTGTATCTGCTGTTCCTGGCCTACAAATATTGGACGGCGCCAGTGGAAGAAGCCGGCGCGGTCATGCCTGCCGAGGCCGGAGATGCGCGCCGCGGCTTTTTGGCCTATCTGGGCCTGACCCTGGGGAATCCCAAGGCCATCGCCTTTTTTGTGGCCCTCTTGCCGATGGCGATCGATCCCCGGACGTTGACAGCGGTAGGCTATCTTGAACTTGTCGTTGCCACACTGGTGGTGATCCCCACCATCGTACTGAGCTACGCCGCGCTGGCCACGCGACTAAGGAAATTCGTCGCCAGCGCGAAAGCGCGCCGGTGCATCAACAAGGGGGCAGGCGCCGTGATGGCCGGCGCGTCGGTCCTGATCATAGCGAGTTAGGTGAGCACGATGTCCGAACCCAACATGAACGTCTACAACGCCGACAGCATCAAGGTGCTGAAGGGCCTGGATGCCGTGCGCAAGCGCCCCGGCATGTATATCGGCGACACGGACGACGGATCGGGCCTGCACCATATGGTCTATGAAGTCGTTGACAACGC
>JBEHXB010000197.1:0-5133 GCA_048498895.1 Pseudomonadota bacterium | reverse complement strand
GGCGAAAGCCGCGAATTCCTGGCGCCGTGGGAGCCGATATGGGCGAGTGACGAACTGACCCGGGGTTCCTTCCGCCGCCGCATCAAGCGTTATCAAAAGGAGACGCGGCTGGATTCGGCCTATGTGTTCTTCGTGTTGCGCAAGAGTGACGATGCGTTGCTTGGAGGCTGCACCCTGTCCAATGTGCGGCGCGGCGTCACGCAATGCTGCACGCTGGGCTATTGGATCGGACAGAAATTCGCGCGCCAGGGTTATATGACCGCGGCAGTAACCACGCTGATACCCTTCGTGTTCCGCACGCTGGGGCTGCACCGGATCGAGGCCGCGTGTCTTGTGGAAAACGAAGCGTCCAAAAACCTTCTGGTGCGAACGGGCTTTTGCCAGGAAGGGCTGGCGCGGCGCTATCTGATGATCAACGGCCAATGGGCCGATCATCTTCTATTTGCTTTGCTCAAGGAAGAAGCGCAGCTAGGTTAGCCGTGCGGGCCCGCCTTTCGGTGCCGTGCCCTTCGGCCCAGATTGCGAGATTGATGAAGACTGCACGCCTCATTGCCCTGTTCTGGGCGGCGCTTATCGCGCTTTTGTCCGCGCCCGTTCTTGCCGCCGCACCTTCCGTGAATTTCGGCAGCAGCGAAAATGTCCTGCCGCTCAAGGACAAGCTGACGCCCTATCACGCGCCCGGGCGCACCAGCGAGGAAGACGGTTCCGTCTGGTACCTGCTGCAGGTCAGCAACGATTCCGTGCGTCCGGCCACGCGCGTGCTTCTGGCCGGACAGCCGCCGCGGCTGGGGCTGTCGATCCGGCCGCATCGCACGCGTCCGGCCGTGCTGGCTGTGGCCAGCTCCGATTCAGGCACGGTGGTGGAAACCGCAACCGCATACGGCCATCGCGCCTGGCGCGTGATCGTGCCGCCCGTCACCACGGTGAGTCTGGCGATCCGCGTGGGCAATGCCGCCACGCCGCCGGCCCTGTTCGCCTGGACCGAGCCGGCGCTGGCCTCGCACAACCGCCAGCTCGCCGTCTTCATCACCGGCGTGGCCGCGCTGATCGGTGCGGGGGCGCTGATCATGGGCGGGCTTGCCGTGCTGATCGGCCATGGCGCGCCGCGCTGGGTGGCGGTGACCTTGATGCTGCTGTTGTTCAGCTGGCTGTCGGGCACCGGAATGTTCGACGCCAGCCTGGCCACTCCCATCGGCGGCCCCTACGGACTATCGGCGTTCCTTACGGTGCTGGCGCTGGCGGCGGGCGCCCGCCTGGCCAATGCCATTATTCCGGTGCGCGATACCTGGCCCCGCTATGAAAAGCTGTTCCACCGCGTGCTGTATGGGCTGATCGGCCTGGGCGCGCTGGCCTATCTGGGGCTGCCGGCCGCCACGCTGCTGACCGACAGCGCCATCGTGCTGGGTTCGACCGCCATTGCCGTCTATCTGATCGTGTGGGGCCGCAAGGGCCACAAGGCGGCGCAGGTGATCGCGCCCAGTGCCGCGGCCTTCGCGCTGGTGGCGCTGGCCGGGGCGGTCACCGCAGTGGGGGGGATGGGCGAAAGCCTCACAGGCCCGGCGGCCACCGGCGGCTTTGCCGCGGCGGGCGCGATCCTTTTGTCGCTGGCGGTAATCGCCAGCGAGGAGATCGCGGTGCTGCCCTTCCTGCATGGATCGAATGCGGCGCGGCTTCTGGAGGCGCAAGCCGACGACGAGACGACCCTTATCGATGCGGCGGCGCCCGCCAAGTCGCTGGCGCTGGTGGCCATCGGCGCGGCCCATCAGGGCATCTTCAACCTGGATTTTCGCGCCGGTCTTCTGACCCTGTCGCCGGAGGCGGCGCAGATGGTGGGGCTGCCGTTGCGCGAGACGACAATCTCCCATTCCGACTGGGTCCATCTGATCCATCCGGAGGATCGCGGCGTGTATGACCGCGCGCTGGAGGAATATCGCCACCGCTCGGGACTGGCCTTTCGCCTGGAATTCCGCGCCCGCAATTGCGCGCAGGAGAACGGGCCCTATCGCTGGCTGGAGCTGCGCGCGACCATCGTGACGGAAGAGGATGTGCCGTCCGACTGTCTGGGGCTTCTGTCCGACATCACCCAGCGCAAGGAAAGCGAACTGGCGCGCGAGCTGGCCGAGACGGAACGCATGCGCGAGGCGGCGCTGTCGCGCGATGCGCTGACCGGGCTGGGCAACCGGGTGGCGCTGATGGAAATGCTGGACGCGCTGGGCCGGGGATTTGGCCGCGCGCTTTTCGCGTTGCTGGACGTCGACCGCTTCAAGGCCATTCACGCCAGCCTGGGCGACAAGGGCGCCGATGAGATTCTCAGGCAGGTGTCGGCGCGGTTGACGACGCTTGACCAGGAAGCGCAGGTCTTTCGCGTCGGCGGAGACAGTTTCGCGCTGGTGTTCGCCGAACCGCGCCGCACGCCACAGCTCATCGGCCAGAGCCTGGCCGAGGCGTTGGCCGCACCCTATCGCGTCGGCGAGCGGCAGATTTTCGCGCCGTGCAGCGTGGGCCTGGCATCAGGTGCCGAGAGCGAAGATCCCTTCATCCTGATCCGCAATGCCGAACTGGCGCTGCTTTCGGCCAAGCGGCAGGGCGGGGCGTGCGCGCGGTCCTATACAAGCGAGCTTCAGACAACAGCGCTGCGCGACCCCGTGGCGCTGGAAAGCGAGTTGCGCCAGGCACTGGCGGAGGGGCAGCTGGATGTCTTCTACCAGCCCATCATCCGGCTTGCCGATCGCGGCGTCGCCGGGTTCGAGGCGCTGCTGCGCTGGCAACATCCGCAGAAGGGGCTGATCAGGCCCGCCGATTTCATCGCCCACAGCGAAGAGACGGGCCTGATTGTGGCGCTGGGCCGCTTCGCGCTGGAACGGGCCGCCGCCGATCTGGTGCGCTGGCAACGCTATTTTCCCCTGCGGCCGCCCTTGTTTGTCAGCGTCAATCTCTCGCGCCGCCAGCTGATGGATGCCGGCTTCGAGGAAATGCTGCGTTCGGTGCTGGCGGGCAGCGACATCGCCGGGGGAACGCTCAATCTCGAGATCACGGAAAGCGCGGTGGCCGCGGATGCGCGCATGGCCGCGATTCTGGAGCGCGTCCGTGCCATGGGCGCGGGCCTGTCGCTTGACGATTTCGGCACCGGCGCCTCCGCGCTCAGCGAGTTGCGCACCCTGCCGGTGGATACGGTCAAGATCGACAAGAGTTTCCTGGCCCGCAAGGACGGCGCGGACATGGATGGCGAAGTGATGCTGGCTTCGATCGTGGGCATGGCGCACGACCTGAAGCGCGCGGTGGTGGTTGAAGGCATCGAAAGCGAGGGCGACGCCCAGTTCCTCAGCCGGCTGGGCTGCGAATTCGGCCAGGGTTATTTCTTCTCGCCCGCCCTCGATGCCCAGGGAGTGCTGGACTATATCGCCCGCCACTACAATATTACCGCCACCACCGAACCGGGCTGACCTCGCGAAGGGGCGCCTTTAAACGGAGAGCACCATGACGATCAAAGTCGGCGACAAGATTCCGTCCGTCACCCTGATGGAGATGCGGGATGGCAAGCCCGCGGCGGTGAAGACCGATGATTTCTTCAAGGGCCGCCGCGTCGCGCTGTTCGCGCTTCCCGGCGCTTTTACCCCCACCTGCTCGGCCAAGCATGTGCCCGGCTTTGTCAGCAACCATGACGCGCTGAAGGCCAGGGGCGTGGACGCCATCGCCTGCGTGTCGGTGAACGACGCCTTCGTGATGGGCGCCTGGGGCAAGGACCAGAATGCCGGCGGCAAGGTGCACATGCTGGCGGACGGCAATGGCGAGTTCACCCAGGCGGTGGGCCTTGTGATGGACGGCACCAAATTCGGCATGGGCAAGCGCAGCCAGCGCTATTCCATGATCGTCGATGACGGTGTGGTGAAAAGCCTGAATGTCGAGGAGCCCGGCGCATTCGAAGTCTCCAGCGCCGAACACATGCTGGGGCAGCTCACCTAGGCGCGGGCCTTTGCGCTGTGGGTTCGTCGCAAAACGCCTCGCGCCTGTGTCAGCGCCGGGCTGATGGAATCGCGCCTCGCGCCAGCTGATCGGCGCGCTCGTTCTCGATGTGGCCGGAATGGCCGCGCACCCAGATCCATTTGATCTGGTGGCCGTCCATGGCTGCGTCCAGCGCGCGCCACAGGTCTTCGTTCTTGACCGGCTTCCTGTCGGCGGTCTTCCAGCCGCGCGCCTTCCAGTTCTTCAGCCATTGCGAGGCGCCGTCCATCACATAGCGGGAATCGGTATGGATGGTGACGGGGCCCTTGCGCTTGAGGGCATTGAGCCCCTCGATCACAGCGGTCAACTCCATCCGGTTGTTGGTGGTGGCGGATTCGCCGCCCCACAACTCCTTTTCGTGTTCGTTGCAACGCAGGATCGCGGCCCAGCCACCGGGCCCGGGGTTTCCAGAGCACGCCCCATCCGTGAAGATCTCGATCACAACCCATATTCTCCGGCGTGACGGACCATGCGGTGAAAGCGCAGCTTGCGCGAATATTCCCGCGGGTCCTTTGGCCGGACCAGCCAGCTTTCGTCGTGGTTGATCCAGTCATAGGCGCGCGTCAGCAGGAAGCGCAACGCCGCGCCCTGCATCAGGACGGGCAGGGCGGCGGCTTCCGCTTCGCTGATGGGCCGGTGCGCGCGATAGGCGCCGATCAGCGCCTTGCCCTTGGTGATGTTGTAGCTGCCGTCCATCTCGAAGCACCAGCTGTTCAGCATCACCGCCAGGTCGTAGGCGAAGAAATCATTGCAGGCGAAATAGAAATCGATAACGCCGGAGACCGCGTCCTTCATGAACAGGACATTGTCGGGAAACAGATCGGCATGGATGACCCCGGCCGGCAGGTGCCGGGGCCAGTTCGCCTCCATGTCGCCCAGGCTGGCCGCGATCAGCGCCGTCAGCCCGTCCTCGATGCCGTCGGCGTTGCCGATGGCTTCGGCCAGGGGCCGCCACCCCGAAAGGCCCAGGGCATTGGGGCGGGTGAGCGAAAAGCCCTCGCCGGCCTTGTGCAGGTCGGCCAGGACCGCCCCGGCGGCCGCGCAATGCGCCACGCCGGGGCGGCGCAGCGAAATGCCGCTGAGGAAGGTCAGCACTGCCGCCGATCGCCGGTTCAGCGTGACGAGCTGGCG
>JBEHXB010000196.1:0-5150 GCA_048498895.1 Pseudomonadota bacterium | reverse complement strand
TACCTTGCGCAGCGCGCCACCGGCCTGGTGCTGGTGGCGCTGCTTCATCTTCTGCTGTTGCTGTCGTTGCTGACCGGGCTGGTGCAGCCGGTGACGCGCGCGCGGCTGGTGCGCGAGCTGACATTGGTGGTGCCGCCCTTGCCCAGGGCAAAGCCGTCGCCACAGGCCGGTGTCGCCAGCGCGCCGTCGGCCCGGCCGTCGCCGCCCCCGCTCTATGTGTTGCCGCAGGCGCCGCCATCGTCCGAGGCCGCGCCCGACATCCAGTCCTTCGGCCAGTCGCTGTTCGGCTGCGCCCCCGAACGCTATGCCGACATGACCCAGGACCAGCGCGCCCATTGCCCGCAGCAATTCGCCATGCCCGATCCCGCGCGGCTGTCCGATCCGCCGTCGCAGGTGAAGGACCCGGCGCGGCGCCAGGCCGAACTGGCGGCCAAGAACAGGCCTCTGCGTATTCCCTGCGCGGTGGTGATGGAACAGCACACGATTTACGGCACCAAGGCCGCGCCCGGCATCGACCCGATTTGCGCCGTGAAGGGGCTGCTGTTCGGCTTTGGCCCCCTGAGCGGGCTGCCGCCCTGAAGGAACCAACGGTTCCATCCCGCCGTTCTCTTGCCGGCGCGGAACCCGCGCCGCATTTTGCAGGAGGGAATATGAAGCCGCTCGCGATACTGGGCCTGGTGCTGATCGTCCTTGGCATCGGCGGCCTGATCTTCCGCTCGGTCCACTGGACCGAGACCAAGAACGTCGCCGATATCGGTCCCATCCAGATCAATTCCCAGGAAGAACACAGCCTCTGGATTCCGACTGTGGCCGGCATTGCCGCGGTGGTCGCGGGCGTCGGGCTGATTTTCGTGAGCCGCCGTTCGGCCTGAACATCCGGCCTGACTTTCTGTTGCAGCCGCGAAGGCCCCGCGTGGTTGCTTGTCGGTGGTTGCTTGTGGAGTGCGCGGGCCTCTGCCTATCATCCCGGGCATAAAACCCCAGGAGATACGATCATGCATTCGCTCGCGAAAATCCTTGTGGGCGCCGCCGTGGCCGCCGGGGCCGCCGGCCTTGGCGTCATGGCCACGGCGCAGACCGACCCCAAGATCGGCACGACCATCCACGATCCCATCGGCCCGATGCCCGATCCGGCCCGCGCCGCCGTCATTCCGGCCAAGGACATCAAATGCACCGGCAAGGTGGGCGTTCAGCAGATGTGCATCCTGTACGGCGATCCCAGCAAGGCCGGGCCTTATACCGTGATGTACAAATGGTATCCGGGCCATTTCTCCAAGCCGCATTTCCATGACGGCGAGCGCTGGGCCTATGTGGTGTCGGGCACCTGGTGGGTCTCCACCAGCAATGTCTATGACGAGCGCACCACCTATCCGGTTCATGCCGGCACGGTGGCGATCGATCGCAAGAACGGCATCCATTGGGACGGCGCGCGCACCGGCGAAAAGGAGCCTGCGGTGCTGATCCTGTCGGGCATCGGCCCGGTCAAGACCACCCAGGTGGACGAGAACGGCAAGCCCAAGCCCAGCAACTGATAACCGGCCAGGCGCCGCCTTGGGGCGGCGCCTTTCACGCCACGGCGAAAGGATCAGACCATGCGCCTGAACAATTGCCTGTTTGCGGCCCTTGGCGCCGCCGCGATGATCCTGGCGGCGCCGGCGCAGGCTGAAACGCAGCAGCAGCTTCTGACCCAGGGCCCGCCCAAAACCAGCCAGCCCATGCCCGACCCCGGCCACATTCCCATGGTGTTCGGCAAGGACATTCCCTGGAAGTGCGGCAACGGGGAATGCAGCGCGCCGCTGTTCGGCGATTCCAGCAAGCCGGGCATCTATGGCGTGCTGATCAAGTGGGAGCCGGGCCACAATTCGCGGCCGCATTTCCATTCCACCGACCGCTATATCTATGTCGTGTCGGGCAGCTGGTGGGTTTCGTCCAGCACCCATTATGATCCCGGCAAGATGTATCCCATTCCGGCGGGGACCTTTGTCACCGACATCGCCAATACCATCCACTGGGACGGCGCCAAGGCCGAGACCGGTCCGTGCATCATCATGCTGGTAGGCGAAGGGCCAATGACCAGCACCCGATATGTCCCCGCCGACGCAGGCAAACCGCCCGAGGGGCAGGACTTCGTGCCGCCGCCGAAGTAGAGCGGAGCCGTAAACGCGCGGGAATTCTCACCAAAAGGGGCAACGATGAATAATGGGGCGCGCCGGAAATTCCATCCGGTCTATCTGATGCTGCTGGTGCCGTATGTGGCGTTCTTCTGGGTACCTTTCTACAACCGGATCGAGCCGCAGCTTCTGGGCATTCCCTTCTTCTACTGGTGGCAGATTCTGTGGGTGGTGCTGACCGCCGCCTGCATCGTGCCGGTCTATCTGCATCAGGAAGGCCGGGGGAAATAATGAGCGGCAATCCGGTTACCATCGGCGTCTTCCTGGCGCTGTTCGTGTTTGTCGCCCTGTTGGGGCTTTTCGGCTCGCGCTGGCGCGCGGGCGACCTGTCGCAGCTGCATGAATGGGGCCTGGGGGGACGCAGCTTCGGCACGCTGATCACCTGGTTCCTGCTGGGCGGCGATCTTTATACCGCCTATACCTTCATCGCCGTTCCGGCACTGATGTTCGGGGCGGGCGCGATGGGCTTCTTTGCCGTGCCCTACGCCTCGCTGATGTATCCGGTGCTGTTCATGGCGTTTCCACGCCTGTG
The DNA here is from genome assembly GCA_048498895.1 of Pseudomonadota bacterium. GTDB lineage: Bacteria > Pseudomonadota > Alphaproteobacteria > Micropepsales > Micropepsaceae > Rhizomicrobium. The sequence goes on along the minus strand of JBEHXB010000196.1, from coordinate 2,447 downwards.
GTCGGTGGCGAAAAGCCACGGCTACATCACCGCCGCCGATTTCGTGCAGGGCCGCTTCGGCCACAGGGGCCTGTCGCTGGCCATCGCGGTAACCGGCATGGTGGCGGTGCTGCCCTATATAGCGCTTCAGCTGGTGGGCATGCAGGTGGTCTTCGCGGCCATCGGCATGAACTACATGATCGCGGTTCCGCTGTTGGGCCAGGTGTCAGTGCCGCTGGTCGTGGCCTTCGCGGTGCTGGCGGGCTTTACCTATACCAGCGGACTTCGCGGCACCGCCCTGATCGCCGTGGTCAAGGATATTCTGGTCTACATCACCGTACTGGCGGCGATCATCATCATCCCGGCCGAACTGGGCGGCTATTCGCACGTCTTCGCGGCGATGCCGGCGGAGAAGCTGACCCTGGCGCCCGCGCCCGAGCACAGCCTGGGCGCCGGCTTTTCCTATGTCACCCTGGCGGCCGGATCGCTGCTGGCGCTGTTTCTTTATCCCCATTCGGTGACCGGCCTTCTGTCATCGTCCAGCCGTCATGTGATCCGGCGCAACGCCATCGTGCTGCCGGCCTATTCGGTGGCGCTGGCGCTGATCGCGCTGCTTGGCTACATGGCCGTGGCGGCGGGCGTGGAGCGGATGCCCGAATATGCCGCGGGGTTTGCCGCCTACAAGGCCAACTTCGCGGTGCCGGCGCTGTTCCTGCACGCGTTTCCGGCCTGGTTCGCGGGCTTTGCCTTTGCCGCCATCGCCATCGGCGCGCTGATGCCGGCCTCGATCATGGCCATCGCCTGCGGCAATCTTTTCACCCGTAATGTCTACAAGGGCTTCATCGCGCCCGACTGCTCGTCCGCCGCAGAGGCGCGGATGGCCAAGCTGGTCGCCTTTGTCGCCAAGCTGGGGGCGCTGTTCTTCGTGCTGGAGATGGACACCACCTATGCGATCCAGCTTCAGCTTCTGGGCGGCATCTGGATCTGCCAGACGGTGCCCGCGGTATTGCTGGCGCTGTATGTGCGGCTCAATCCCTGGGCGCTGCTGGCGGGTTGGGCAGCAGGCATCGGCAGCGGCACCTGGATGGTGGCGCAGCTGGGCTTCCAGGGCTCGACCTATCCGCTGCACATCTTTGGCTGGACCATCCCCTGCTATGCGGCGCTGAGTGCGCTTGCGCTCAACCTCGGTGTGGCGGTGGTGCTGCACCTGGTGCTGCCCAAGGGCGGCGCGCAGAAGGATGAAACCGTGGCGGCGGATTATGTCTGACCCCCTCCGGGCCTGCGCATGTGGAAAGACACCAGGCGCCAGGGATTTCGGGATGTGAGCAGGAGCGCCAAGCGACGTGTAAAAGACGTACACGAGCGCAGGCGCGACGAACGCACGGCCCGAAAGGACGGCGCCTAGCCGAAGCGCCCCGTAATGTATTGCTCCGTCCGCTTGTTTGACGGAGCCGTGAAGATCTGCCCGGTCGGGCCATATTCGACCAGTTCGCCCAGATACATGAAGGCGGTGACGTCGGAGGCGCGGCTGGCCTGCTGCATGTTGTGGGTGACGATCACGATCGTGTAGTCGTTCGCCAGCTCCTCGATCAGCTCCTCCACCTTGGCGGTGGAGATGGGATCGAGCGCGGAGCAGGGTTCGTCCAGCAGGATCACTTCCGGGCGCGTCGCCACGCTGCGGGCGATGCACAGGCGCTGCTGCTGGCCGCCCGACAATGACAGGCCGGACGCATTCAGCTTGTCCTTCACCTCGGTCCACAGCGCGGCGCGCTGCAGGGCGTGCTCGACGCGGCCGTCCATCTCGGACCTGGGAATGCGCTCATACAGTTTGATGCCGAACGCGATGTTGTCATAGATCGACATGGGGAAGGGTGTGGGCTTCTGGAACACCATGCCGATGCGCGCGCGCAGCAGATTGAGATCGCGCACCTTCAGCAGGTTTTCGCCGTCCATCATGATCTCGCCTTCGGCCCGCTGGGCGGGGTAGAGCTCGAAGATGCGGTTGATGGCGCGCAGAAGCGTGGACTTGCCGCAGCCCGATGGGCCGATGAAGGCCGTCACCTTGCGGTCCATCAGGGGCAGGGTGATGTTCTTCAGCGCCTGGTGATGGCCGTAATGGAAACTGAGATCGCGGATGTCGATCTTGACCTTGTCGGCGGCCCGCGCCGGAGCGGGTTTTTCCATAACCATGTCGTCCATATCGGTCAGCTCCGCTGTTGCTGTTCCAGGAGCCGGGCGAGAATCGAGAGCGCCAGCACGGTGATCGTGATCAGGAGCGCGCCGGCCCAGGCCAACGCATGCCAGTCGTCATAGGGCGACATGGCGAAGTTGAAGATGCGGGTCGGCAGCGAATCGATCGGCTGGGTAAGATCGCCGGAGAAGAAATTGTTGCCCAGCGATGTGAACAGCAGGGGCGCGGTCTCGCCCGAGATTCGCGCCACCGCCAGCAGCACGCCGGTGACGATGCC
>JBEHXB010000195.1:0-5156 GCA_048498895.1 Pseudomonadota bacterium | reverse complement strand
CAGCTTACGGTCCGACTGCAAAATTCTTCCACTGGGCGATCGTCGCCTTGCTGATCGCGCAGTACACGATCGGCTCGATCATGCCCCACATAGGCCGCCAGACCCGGGATGAAAGCTGGGTGCACTGGCATCTGCTGGTGGGGGCGGTAATCCTTCTGACCATTGTTCTGCGCTTTCTGTGGCGCATCAAAGGTCCGGTGCCTGAACCGGCCGCGAACACGCTTTGGGAGCGCAGGCTGGCCTATTTCACCCATTGGATGCTCTATATCCTGATCTTCGTGCTGACCGTGCTGGGTTGGGCGGCGGCCAATTCCCGCGGCTGGACCGTGACACTGTTCGGCGTCGTCCCGCTGCCTGCGCTCTGTCCGGAAGGCTCAGCCTGGGGCCATGAAGCGGGAGACATCCATAATGTGCTGATCTATGTGCTGCTTGGCTTCATCGTCCTGCACGTGGCAGGGGCATTGAAGCACCAGTTCATCGACCGCAACGACATCCTCAAACGTATGCTGCCCGGCAACATCTAAGGCGGAAACCCACCATTGAAGAACCTGTATGGGCTGGCGGCCACCGGCATGGCCGCAAGCCTTCTGGTGGCCCAGCCGACGCTGGCCGCCACCTCGTCATCGGGCAGCAAGACCGTGGAAATCGCGGGCAAGGCACTGTCGATCACCCTGCCGCTGGTGGCGGGCGGCATCACCCTGATGAAGCATGATCGTGTCGGATCGGCCCAGCTGGTGGTGGAGACGCTTCTGACCGTCGGCACCGCCTATGGATTGAAGAGCATTGTCCGCGAGCAGCGCCCCGACGGCTCGGACTACCACTCCTTTCCCTCGGAAACCACGGCGCTGTCCGCCTCCGGCTCGTCCTTCCTGTGGGGCCGCTATGGCTGGCAATACGGCTTGCCCGCCTTCGCTGTCACCCAGTTCGTCTCCTATAGCCGAGTCCAGGCCAAGCAGCATCATTGGTACGACACGTTGGCCAGCTCGGCGCTGGCCGCCGGATATGGCTTTATTCTGACCACGCCTTTCGAGAAGCGCTATCATATCCAGACATCGATGGAGCCAGCACCTGACGGCGCGATGGTCCAGATGTCCTATCGATGGTAGCTACTTCGCGGCCCGGGCCACTCCCGCCTGAATGAGCCTGCGGGCTTCTTCAGCGTCGCCCCAGCGAATGATCTTTACCCACTTGCCGGGCTCCAGGTCCTTGTAGTGGGCGAAGAAGTGTTCGATCTGCTTCAATGTGATCTCCGGCAGGTCGCTGTAGTTGGAGATGCCTTCGAAGCGGGCGGAGATGTGGGAGGACGGCACTGCCACGATCTTCTCGTCTGCGCCGGCATTGTCTTCCATCAGCAGCACGCCCACAGGACGCACGCTCATCACGGCGCCGGGCGCGATGGCCCGGCTGTTGGTGATCAGCACGTCCACCGGGTCGCCGTCGCCGGACAGGGTATGGGGAATGAAGCCGTAATTGCCCGGATAGCGCATGGCGGTATAGAGGAACCGGTCAACGACCAACGCGCCTGACGCCTTGTCCAGTTCGTACTTGATCGGCTCGCCGCCAATCGGCACCTCGATGATGACGTTGACATCGTTGGGGGCATTCTTGCCGACGGGAATCTGATCGACGCGCATGGGAATCCTCTGTATGTGGCGGCGTGGTAAGATTCTTGTTGCGGTGCGTCAACTGGCTTAGGACGATACGCCGCAATCCCCTTCCCAGTCCCGCCGTGGAACCTATCTACGGCGCCCCCCCAAGGAGTTCGCCATGCAGACCAAAGCCTATGCCGCCCAGTCGGCCACCACCCCCTTGGCCCCCCACACCATCGACCGCCGCGAGCCCGGTCCGAAGGACGTGGCGCTCGATATTCTCTATTGCGGCGTCTGCCACAGCGACCTGCATACCGCCCGCAGCGAGTGGCCGGGCACGAAATATCCCTGCGTGCCGGGCCATGAAATCGTCGGCCGCGTGACCAGGGTCGGCAGCCAGGTCAGCCGCTTCAAGGCCGGCGACCTGGTGGGCGTGGGTTGCATGGTCGACAGTTGCCGCACCTGTGAGGCGTGCCGGGAAGGACTCGAACAGTATTGCGATGGACCGGTCGGATTCACCGGCACCTATAACGGCCCGCTGGGTTCGCCCGAGAACACTTATGGCGGCTACAGCGCCGCCATCACGGTGGACGAGCATTTCGTGCTGAAGATCAATCACGCGGAAAAGGACCTGGCGGCGGTCGCGCCGCTGCTGTGCGCGGGCATCACCACCTGGTCTCCGCTGCGCCACTGGGGCGCGGGGCCCGGCAAGAAGGTAGGCATAGTCGGCATCGGCGGCCTGGGCCATATGGGCGTCAAACTGGCCCATGCGCTGGGCGCCCATGTCGTGGCCTTCACCACCTCGCCCGGCAAGGTCGCGGCTATCAGGGCGCTGGGTGCCGACGAGGTTGTGATCTCGACCCGGCAGGAGGAAATGCAGAAGCACGCGAACAGCTTCGACATGATCCTGGACACGGTGGCCGCGCCGCACGACCTGGACGCCTATACCGGCCTGCTCAAGCGTGAGGGCACACTGGCCCTGGTCGGCGCGCCGTCCTCGCCCCACCCCTCGCCCGCCGTGTTCAACCTGGTGTTCAAGCGTCGCGCCATCGCCGGCTCGCTGATCGGCGGCATTCCGGAGACGCAGGAGATGCTGGATTTCTGCGCCAAGCATAACATCACCTCGGACGTCGAGATGATCCCCATGCAGGACATCGAAAAGGCCTATGCCCGCATGCTCAAGAGCGATGTGAAGTATCGCTTCGTGATCGATATGAACTCTCTTGAGTAAACCCCTCCGCCGGCAACTCCGTCGGCGCTGCCGACCCATCGTTGCCGGCACCTCCCCTTCTTGCGAGCTGACACTCGCGAAGGGGAGGAGTCCCGGAGTTCGCCTTTACTGCGGCTTGTGGAAGCGGCCCACCAGCACGGCCTTGCCCAGTACATGCCCGTCCATGGCGCTCATGATCTGCGCGCGCGTGGCGTCGGGGCCCAGGTTCAGCTTGGTGTCCAGCGCATAAAGCTGGAACGTATAGTGGTGATAGACGCAGCAGCCCGCGCCCGGGCCCATGAAGCCGGGCTTCCTGCCGGTATTGAGCGGCTGAATGGTGCCATCCGGCAGCGTGGCTTCGTTCGGCACGCCTTCCGGCAATGAGGTCTTGTCGGCGGGAATGTTGAACGCCGCCCAGTGCAGCACCTCGTTGGTCGTCTTCTGCAGCGCCGTGTCCGGATCGTCCACGATCAGGGCGAAGCTTTGGGTGCCTTCGGGCACGCCGGTCCAGCTCAGTTCGGGCGAAACCGGCGACGGGCTGGCCTGGGTATATTTGTCGGGAATGACCGCGCCGTCCTGGAAAGAGGCGCTGGTCAGCGACATGCGCCTGGGCTGCTGGGCAAATGCGGGGGCGGCCGCCAGGGACAACAGGGCCGCTATCAAAACGAGGCCTTTGACGTTACGCATAGGTTCCTCCTTGGAATGAAATGGGATGGCGTCAGCAGAAGGCTTTTCGCCGCACTTGTCCAGAAGTTGAGGTCCGCAATACGGCCCCTCGCGTGCAATCAGGCGGACACCTTCTGCATTTTGTCCTGAAACTGCCCGAAGGCCGCCATGGCATCAGCCGCATGCATCAGCGCGGGACCGCCCCCCATGTAGACGGCCATGGCCAGGGCTTCCTCCACCTCCGCCAGGCTGGCGCCCAGTTTCACCAGCGCCTCGATATGGAAGCCGATGCAGCCGTCGCAGTGGGTGACGACGCCGATGGCCAGTGCGATCAGTTCCTTCGTCTTCCTGTCGAGTGTTCCAGTCCTGGTCGCGCCCTGCGCCAATGCCGCAAAGCCCTGAAGCGCATCGGGCTGGTCCTTGCGCAGCGGCATTAGGTTCGCGGAAATGTCGCGGATGAGCGCGGGATAGTCCTTCATGCCGGTGCCCGGTCGAATGGCACCGCCATCCTGGGCCCGCCGGGCCGGGCCGCATTGATCGAAAACAATCGCCCCGGCGCGGCAGTTCGCAGTTGGCGTTGCACAGAATTGTCACAATGCCGCATGGCGCAAACCGGGCAGAGTGCGGCGCATGAGCAGCACCGAGGCCTATGGTCTTGCCACGCGGGATACGGTTCACGCGCCGGCCAAGGACGCCCCGGCCACGGCCGCGCATGCCACGCGGATTCTCTATCTCGACGGCTGGCGGGGCGCTGCAATCATCGGCGTCCTGATCGACCACTTCCTCATCAAGCGCGGCGTCAACACCGGACGGCTGGGCGTGGAACTGTTCTTCGTGCTGAGCGGAAGGCTGATGGCGGAGATTCTCTTCATCCGGCAAACACCCCTGCCGAACTTCTTCGCACGGCGCGTCTCGCGCATCTATCCCGCCCTTTTCGCGCTGGCCGCCTGCCTGCTGCTGGTTTCCGCCGCCGCCGGCGCGCATGACCCGACCATAGGACAGTTCCTCTCGACCATAACGTTCACCACCAACTACGCCCACCTGTGGATCGGGGCCAGCAACGTGCTCGACCATGCCTGGTCGCTGTGCATCGAAGAGCACATGTATATCCTGCTGGCGCTTGTCGCATTGGTGTGGCGGCGCCGGCGCTTCCCGCTTGTCGGCGTTCTTGCGGCGATCGCGCTGGCGATGATGATCAATGGCGCGGTGGAGACGGCGATGGGCCTTCCCTATGAAACCGTCTATTGGCGCAGCGACGCGCGCGGCGCGTCCATCCTGGTGGGCGCCATCGCCTATCTGCTGCTTCACCGTGACGTACCCAGGGCGCTTTGCGGCCGGTGGATCCCGGTGATGCTGGGCATGGTGGGCGTGCTGCTGAACTTCAATTTCGTGCCCGACCCGGTCAAATACAGCCTGGGGGCCGTGTGCCTGGCCGCCAGCCTTGTTCTGATGGAGCGGGCACCCGCTTTCGTGCTGGGCCTTTTGGAGAACCCGTTGCTGGTGCGCATCGGGCTGTGGTCCTATTCCATCTATCTCTGGCAGCAACCGTTTTTCCGGCTGGCAAAGAACATGGAAATCCCCCGCTGGTGGCTGCTGCCGCTGGGCATCATCGCAGGACTGGCCAGCTTCTATGCCATCGAACGGCCGGCCCGGCGCTGGTTGAACGCGCGCCGCGTGTGCCAGCGCGCGTT
>JBEHXB010000194.1:0-5156 GCA_048498895.1 Pseudomonadota bacterium | reverse complement strand
GTCGACGCTGGTCATGAAGGACTCAGCGGCGGCCGCATCTTCGGTCACGATCGCATCAGTGTGATGCGAGCCATAAGTCTCGATATGACCAATCGCCTCATTCAGTCCGTCCACACAGCGCACGGCGATGATCGCGTCCAGATATTCGGTGCGCCAGTCCTCCTCCGATACCGGCTTGGCGGGCGGAAAGACACTGCGCACGGCGTCGTCTCCGCGGATCTCGCAACCCGCCGTGGCCAGATCGGCCAGAATGGGAACGCCGTGACTGGACAGGACCTTGCGGTCAACAAGCAGTGTTTCGGCGGCACCGCAAATGCTGGTGCGTCGCATCTTGGCGTTCAGCGCGATGGCGCGCGCCTTGGCCAGGTCCGCGGCCTCGTGGATGTAGACGTGGCAAATTCCTTCAAGATGCGCCAGCACTGGCACACGCGCCTCGCGCATCACCCGGCCGGTCAGGCCCTTGCCGCCACGCGGGATGATCAGATCGATATTGCCGTCCAGGCCTTCCAGCATCATCCCCACGGCGGCACGATCGGGCGTCTTCACATATTGGACCGCGGTTTCAGGCAAGCCGGCGGATTTCAGCCCCTCCGCCATGGCGGCATGGATTGCGCCTGCAGATCGGATGGAATCGCTGCCGCCCCGCAGAATTGCTGCATTGCCGCTTTTGACCGTCAGCGCGCCGGCATCGACCGTTACATTGGGCCGCGATTCATAGATGATACCGATCACGCCGATGGGTGTGGCAACGCGTGCGATATCGAGCCCGTTCGGTCTGGACCAGCGTGCAAGTTCGCGGCCGACCGGATCGGGCAGGGCTGCCACAGTTTCCACGCCCGCGGCCATCGCCTCAATTCGCGCTTCATTCAGCATAAGCCGATCGATCATGGGCGCGGGCATGCCGGCGGCTTTGGCCGCGTCGATGTCGGCCTTGTTGGCGGCCAGGATCGCTTCCTTGCGGGCACGGATCGCGGCGGCGGCAGTCATGAGCGCCTTCGTCTTCTGCTCGGCCGAGGTTTCGCGCATCGCGCGGGCAGCCTGGCGCGCAGCAGCGCCGATTGCCCACATTTCGGCCTGAAGACTGTCGCCCGGTTTGTGCGCCGTCATTGTCCGTTCCCTGTCAAAACCAGATCATCGCGGTGGATCATCTCGTCCCGCCCACGATAGCCCAGAATGGCCTCGATTTCGACCGTGCGCTTGCCCGCGATACGCTCGGCATCGCTGGCGTTGTAGGCCACCAGGCCACGCGCGATCTCGCGCCCGTCGCGCGACCTGACAACCACTACGTCGCCGCGCTCGAAGCGGCCGTCCACCTGGCGGATGCCAGCGGGCAGGAGGCTCTTTCCCCCCTCCAGGGCGTTTACCGCGCCCTCGTCGATCACCAGCGCGCCCTCGGCACGCAGCACGCCGGCGATCCAGCGCTTGCGGGCGGCTGCGGGAGTCAGGGTGGCGCGGAAAAGCGTATGGCGTGCGCCGCGTGCGATAGCCGACAAGGGTGCTTCCACTGCACCCTTGGCCAGGATCACATCGCAGCCCGCGCCCATGGCAATGCGCGCGGCAATGACCTTGGAGGCCATGCCACCGCGTCCAAAGCCGGAGACGGACTCACCCGCCATGGCCTCGATCTCGGGCGTGACGGCTGCCACTTCGGGAATATGGGCGGCGGTGGGATCACCGGTCGGGTCGGCGGTGTAGAGTCCGTCGACATCGGACAGGAGGACCAGCCGGTCCGCGCCCATCATGGAGGCGACGCGCGCGCCCAGCCTGTCATTGTCACCGAAGCGGATCTCCGCGGTGGCAACCGTGTCGTTCTCATTGATCACCGGCACCGCGCCCAGATCGATCAGCGTGGTCAGGGTGGCACGGGCGTTCAGATAGCGGCGGCGCTCTTCGGTATCGCCGAAAGTCAAAAGCACCTGCGCCGCGACAATGCCGAAGCCGGCGAAAATGTCGGCATAGGCTTCGGCCAGGCGTACCTGGCCTGTGGCGGCTGCTGCCTGGCTCTCCTCGAGACGCAGTGCGCCCATTGGCAGGCCCAGTAGCCGGCGGCCCAGGGCAATGGAGCCGGAGGAAACCAGAATTACCTTGGTCCCTGCCTGCTTGAGGGCGGCAACATCGGCGCATAGCGAGGTTAACCAGGCGCGGCGCAGTTCCCCTTTGGTGCCGTCCACCAGGAGGGACGACCCCACCTTGACCACCACCAGTCTGGCGCCCGCTAAGACATCCGTCATGGCGTCCAACCCGTTTCCACCTTTTTCTTCTGCGGCGTGGCCCGCGCCTTGCGGATAACCTTTGCCATGGCGCGCAACACCGTGTCGACGCCCTCACCCGACACGCCCGAAATCACATGCACTTCATGGCCGCAGGCTTTCTCCAGCGACGCCTTCTTTTTCGCCAACGCCGTCTTGGAGATGGCGTCGGCCTTGTTCAGCGCCACGATCTCCCGCTTCTCCGCCAGGCCCGCGCCATAAGCCTCCAGCTCGCCGCGAATGGTGCGATAGGTATCGGCCACGCGATCGCCGGTACCGTCGACCAGATGCAGGATGGTGGCGCATCGTTCGGCATGGCCAAGGAAGCGGTCGCCCAGGCCCACGCCCTGATGGGCGCCTTCGATCAGGCCCGGAAGATCCGCCAGTACGAATTCGAAACCGTCGATGCCGACCACACCCAATTGGGGTTCGAGCGTGGTGAAGGGATAGTCTGCAATCTTGGGCCTGGCCGCCGACACGCGCGACAGGAAGGTCGACTTGCCCGCATTGGGCAAGCCAATCAGCCCGGCATCAGCGATGAGCTTGAGCTTGAGAATGAGCACCCTCTCCTCACCCGGCTGGCCGGGCATGGCAAAGCGCGGCGCCTGGTTGGTGGCGCTCTTGAAATGAGCATTGCCGAAGCCGCCATTGCCACCCTTCAGCAGCCGGAAGCGCATGCCAGGGCGGTCCATGTCGACAATCAGGGTCTCGCCGTCTTCCTCATAGATCTCGGTGCCGACCGGAACCTTCATGACAGCATCGGCGCCATTGGCGCCAGTCATCACCTTGCCCTTGCCGCCTTCGCCACTTCTCGCCTTCACATGCTGCTGATAGCGGTAGTCGATCAGGGTGTTGAGGTTCTCGACTGCCTCGGCCACCACGTCTCCGCCGCGCCCGCCATCGCCACCGTAAGGCCCACCATACTCGATGAATTTCTCGCGGCGGAAGGCGATGCAGCCATTGCCGCCAGCCCCGCTGGATGCATACACCTTGGCGACATCAAGAAATCTCATGGCAGCCTCTTCACGCGGCCCGTTTTCGCAGGAAATAGGCCGGCGTCAACAGCATCTCATGACAAAGCACCTTGGCGGCCCGGGCACGGCATTCGCGCATGGACGAGCCGTTGTGCCGGGCGCCAAGCTTGGCCAGAACATGGCCGGACACCGGATTATCGTGGAACCAGCCAGCGCGAATTTCAGCCAGGCCCAGAGTCTCGAAGGCAAATCGCACAACGCGATGGGCCGCCTCGGTGGCAAAGCCCTGACCCCAGAAGGGCTTGCCCAGCCAGTAGCCGAACTCGAAGCCTGGCCCGTCCTCATGCAGGCCGATGCCGCCCATGAACATGCCATCCTCTTTGCGAAGGATGGAGAAGACGTGGCGCCGACCCTCGCGGCGCGGTTCGATGCCGGCCACGAAATTCTCGGCATCCTCTTCGCTGTATGGGTGGGGTACGCGGCTCATGTTCTTCGACACGCTATAGTCGCCCAGCCACACAACCATCCCCGCGATATCGCTGGGCCTGGGCGGGCGCAAAATCAGTCTTTCAGCCTCCAGAGTACACATGTCATCCCCCGCAATCCTTTCGTTTCGCGAGGAACAAAAAAGGGAGATGGCGGACCATCTCCCTCGCTACCGGATGAGCCGCCAATTTCTTGGCGGCCTTTTTGGGGCGCCGCCTACTCCGCTGCGATCTTCATGGCCGGATTCGCCGCCGGGACGACCGACACAAAGGTGCGGCGCTTGTAACCGGTCCTGAACGCAACCTGCCCGTCGCGAAGCGCGAACAAGGTATGGTCCTTGCCCATGCCTACGCCTTCGCCGGCATAGAATTTCGTACCGCGCTGGCGCACGATCACGTTCCCGCCTGACACGGCCTGACCCCCGAACAGCTTCACGCCCAGCATCTTGGGATTGGAGTCGCGACCGTTGCGCGATGAACCGCCAGCTTTCTTGTGTGCCATGGGACTTGACCTTTAGTTCGACGAAAAGCCGCGCTTCAACCTGCGGAAATGGAAATGACCTTCACCTTGGTGAAGTGCTGGCGATGCCCACGCTTGCGATGCGTGTCCTTGCGGCGCTTCTTTTTGAAGGCCACGACCTTTTCACCCTGGCCATGCTCGAGGATCTCGCATTGGACCGCGGCGCCCTTGACCAGCGGCGCGCCGAGCTTGGGGCTGTCGCCCCCCAGCATCAGGACTTCGAAGTCCACCTTGGAGCCGACCTCACCCGCGATCGATTCGACCTTCAGGACTTCGTCCTTGGTCACCCTATATTGCTTTCCGCCGGTGCGGACGACCGCGTACATGGACTAAATCCTTGAAATAATTATATTTCCCGAAGACGGCGAGTCCGCGGAGAGCGGCGGACTATACGCAAAGACGCATCCGGGTCAAGGCGACTTTTGCGACCCTTAATCGGGGCGCCCGGCCCCCTCTTTCAGGCGCTTCTGTTGGCGCTCGGCCACCCGGGCCACTACGGCCCCCGCCAGCAGAAGCAACCCTACATAGGCCGCCGCCAGCTTGGCGCTGGAGATGGCGTGGACCAGGCTGACGCCTGCATCGCTCGGCTGGCCCAGCAGCATGGCCAGTTCCAGCCCGTTCTCCACGGCATCCAGAACTGCACCCGCGATGGGCACCGCCGCCAGAAGGGTCAATATGCGCCGCAACCGCCCAGGCCGGGGAGCAAAAGCCTCGCGCGCCAGGATGCCGGAAAAAAAGAAGGACAGCGCGTAAAGTGGCATCAGAAGGTAGTCGAGGCCCAGCACGAAACCTGCACGGAGGCCGTAGCCTGCCTGACTCCATACGAAGACGGCGGCACGGTACTGGCCGGCCCGGGTGAAACTCTGGAGATCGGCCGTGCCAAAACCCGATTGGGCCTTGAGTTGCAGGTCTGTGACCGCCAGCACCG
>JBEHXB010000193.1:0-5159 GCA_048498895.1 Pseudomonadota bacterium | reverse complement strand
CTACCGGATGCCGCGCTGCGATCTGGTGAGTTGACCTCCCCAGGGCGCGTAGCGCCCTCGATGGGGAGGGGGCCGTAGCAACGCGCAGACGCGGCGCGCATCGAGCGCCGCGTCAAGCAAAGTTGCGAAGGCCGGTGGGGACTAGTGCCCTTCCTCCACGAAGGCCACGCGCAGCATGTTGGTCGCGCCCGTCGTGCCCAGGGGCACGCCGGCGGTGATCACGATGCGCTCGCCGGGTTCGGCAAAGCCTTCCTGGCGGGCGATCTGGGCCGCGCGCCGCACCATGTCGTCGAAATCGCGAATGTCCTCGGTGGCGACGCTGTGGGTGCCCCACACCAGGCACAGCCGCCGTGCCGTGGCGATGTCGGGGGTCGGCGCGATGATGGGTGCGCGCGAGCGTTCGCGCGCCGCGCGCATGGCGGTGATGCCCGACTTGGTCCAGGTGATGATCGCCTTGGCATCGATGGTCTCGGTTATCTCATGCACCGCCGCCATGATGGCATCCGGGGTGGTGCGCTCGGGCGTGCTGCGCTGCGCTTCGATGATGGAATGATAGAGCGGGTCGTTCTCCACGCTGCAGGCGATGCGGTCCATCATCTGCACCGCCTCGATGGGATAGGCGCCCGACGCCGATTCCGCCGACAGCATCACCGCGTCGGCGCCCTCGAACACGGCCTGCGCCACGTCCGAAACCTCGGCGCGGGTCGGCATGGGCGAGCCGATCATCGATTCCAGCATCTGGGTCGCCACCACCACGGGCTTTCCGGCCTTGCGCGCGGCGCGCGTGATGCGCTTCTGCAGGCCCGGCACCGCTTCCAGAGGCATTTCCACGCCCAGGTCGCCGCGCGCCACCATCAGCGCGTCGGACAATTCCAGGATTGCTTCCAGGCTGGCCATCGCCTTGGGCTTTTCGATCTTGGCCAGCACACCGGCGCGTCCCGCCACGATCTTCTTCAGTTCGGCCACGTCCTCGGGCCGCTGCACGAAGGAAAGTGCGATCCAGTCCACCCCCAGCGCCAGCGCCGCATCCAGGTCGGCGCGGTCCTTGGGGGTCATCGCCGACAAGGGCAGCAGCGTGTCGGGCATGTTCACGCCCTTGCGGTCCTTGATCTCGCCGCCCACTTCGACGATCGCATCGGCGCTGGTGTCGGCCTTGCGCAGCAGCCTCAGGCGAATCTTGCCGTCGTCGATCAGAAGCGCGTGCTTCTGCTTGATGGCCTGGAAGATCTCGGGATGGGGAATGGGCACTTCCGTCAGTTCGTCACTGGTCTCGCCCAGCACCAGGCGCACGCGCTCGCCGTCTTTCAGCACGCGCTTTCCGCCCGGCAGCCTTCCCAGCCGGATCTTGGGGCCCTGCAGGTCGCACAGGATGCCGATGGGCCGTCCCGTCTCCTGCGACAGGTCGCGCAGGTGGCCATGCATCGCGGCCAGCATCTCATGGCTGGTGTGGCTCATATTGATACGGAACACGTCCACCCCCGCATCGAACAGGGCGCGCATCATCCCCGGCGTATTGGAAGACGGCCCGACGGTGGCGAGAATCTTGGTCTTGCGGAGGCGGCGCATGCTGGAGCCCGTCAGTTGGAGAGAGTCTGGGTCCAGTCCGGCTTTTTCCCGGTATCGACCTCGAAGAAACCGCGCCGGTCAAAGCCGCGCCCGGCACAATTGCCCCGCCCCGTCGCGCGGAAGCGCGTTTCGGGAGCGACGCAGAAATGGGTCTTGCCCTCCCAGGTGCCCGCCGCGCCGTCGGTGGCATATAGGTAATAATAACGGGCGTTCAGCGGTCCGCTCAGGATGCCGGCGCAGGTATTGGGCTGGACGGTCCACCAGCCCTCGCTGGTCCAGTTGGTGCCGTCAAACCGGCCCAGGGCGACCCGGGCGGGCAAGCTGGACTTGTTGCATACATTGAAGCCGGCCAGCGCGGGCGCGGCATGCCCGGCAAGACCCAGGGCCAGAGTCACGGCGAAAATGAGGCCGGTGCGACGCATTGTGACTCACGTTTGGCGCGAAACGTCTTGGCCGTCAACAAGCCGGCTCTATATTGCACTGCCATGACAGATACCGCCTTTGAGGCCGTGCCCGCCAGCACCGACACAGGCTTGCTGTTCCTGTGCGACCACGCCTCGAACGCCCTGCCGTCCGGCTATGGCAACCTGGGGCTGGATGAAGGCCTGTTTGCCACCCACATCGCCTGGGATATCGGCGCCGCCCAGGTGACGCGCCATCTGGCCGCCGCGTACGGCGCCGCCGCCGTGCTGGGACGCTGGTCGCGGCTTCTGATCGATCTCAATCGCGGCGCCGACGATCCGACCCTGGTGATGAAACTGTCGGACGGCAGCATCATTCCCGGCAACCGGCATGCGCAAGCCGGCGAAATCGCCCGCCGCATCGAACAGTTCCACGCCCCCTATCATGGCGAGATCGCCCGCCAGGCCGCGCGCATCGAGAATCTCGCCGTGCCGGTGCTGGTGTCGATGCACAGCTTCACGCCAAGCTGGAAGGGCCATCCCCGCGGATGGGAGGTCGGCGTGCTTCATGACCGCGACATGCGGCTCGCCGCGCCGCTGATGGCGCGCCTGGCTCAGGCCGGCTTCACGGTGGGCGACAATGAGCCCTATAGCGGCGCGCTGGAAGGCGATACGCTCTATACGCACGGCACGCGTTTTGGCCGCCCGCATGTGCTGATCGAGATCCGCCAGGACCTGGTCGGCGATGCGGGCAGGGCCGCTGCCTGTGCCGCAAGGCTCAAGCCCATCCTGGATGCGGCCTTGCAGGATATGGAGGACGCCAATGGACGACAGGACTGAATTGGAAGCAGCGGTGTTTCGCCGCCTGGTGGCGCATCTGCAACAGCGCACGGACGTGCAGAACATCGACCTGATGATCGCGGGCGGCTTCTGCCGCAACTGCCTGGGCGACTGGTATCGCGAGGCGGCGGCCGAAAAGGGCATCGCGCTGGACAAGGACGCGGCGCGCGCCCTTGTCTATGGCATGGCGCCTGCGGAATGGAAGCAGAAATACCAGAAGGAAGCGAGCGCCGAACAGAAGGCCGCCTTCGCCGCGTCCCAAAAGGCCCACAGCTAAGGGCCGCTTTGGCGTTGCGCCGCGCGCGGCGGCCGATGTAGGGTCCGCGGCCCCAAAATCCGGACAGTGAACGACATGGCCAAGACCGGCTTCGCAAAGGATCAGCTCAAATCCTTCATCAACCGCATCGAGCGGCTGGAGGAAGAACGCGCGGCGCTGTCCGCCGACATCCGCGAAGTTTATTCCGAGGCCAAGGGCACCGGCTTCGACACCAAGATCATGCGCCAGGTGATCCGCATGCGGAAGCTGGACAAGGCGGACTTCCAGGAACAGGAAGCGATGCTCGACCTTTACCTCACCGCGATGGACATGCGCTGAGCGCGGGCCTTTTCCGTCCTGAGTGCGTCGCGCCGTCGCTTATGTGCGGCTTGCACACGTCGCTCGGCGCTCCTGCTCAGGCCGAAAATTCCACGCGCTCTAACAAAGTTCCCGCCACAAAATCGCCATCTGGGCTGACAAGCATCCGGCATGCTGCGGCGACATTCCTCGGGTTACGATTCCCTTTTCTTCCTGGCCATCCTTGCCACGCTGCTGTCGCTGGCGCCCGGCCTGGCGCATGTGTTCGAGTTGCCGCGCAAGATGATGCTGTCGCGCGATGCCTATTTCAGCGTGCAGCAGATCTATGCCGGATGGGACCTGTTTGGCATCGCCATCGCGCTGCAACTGCTGTTGCTGGTGATGCTGGCATGGCGCTCGGCCGGTGAATATTACGTCTTCCGTCCGGTGCTGGTGGCCCTGCTGATGCTGGGGCTGGCCCAGGCGGTGTTCTGGATTTTCACCTTCCCCGCCAACGCCGCCACCCACAACTGGACCATGATCCCGCCGGACTGGCAGGGCCTGCGCCACCAGTGGGAATATTCCCATGTCGTCGGCGCAGCATGCCAGTTTCTGGGCCTCTGTGCCCTGATCTCGGCACTATTCGCAAGGGTGCGCGCCGCCGGCCGCTGACCGTCCGCACCCTCACCTTGCCCTTGCTTGGCGGCGCTGATTTGATCGGTGCCAGGGAAGGGGCGCCGGCCGGTGCCCCATGCAGGGGAGAGCATCATGGGACACTTGGTGATTGGCCGCCGGGACCTTCTGGCGGGCGCCGCCGCGGCTTCGCTCGCAGCAAAAGGCGCCAACGCCCAACCGGGACAGGCCGCCGCAACCGGCGCGCCCGATGCCGACCAGCTGCGGCGGATGCAATGGTGGCATCAGGCCAGGTTCGGCATGTTCATCCATTTCGGGCTTTATGCCGCCCATGGCCGCCATGAATGGGCGATGGAGCTGGAAGCGATCCCGGTCGGCGAATACCAGCGCTTCACGGAAGGCTACAAACCCGCGCCCGGCAGCCCCCGCAAATGGGCGCAGCTCGCCAAGGCCGCGGGCATGAAATACATGGTGCTGACATCCAAGCACCATGAAGGCTTCTGCAACTGGGACACCAAGCTCACCAACTACAATGCCGCCAAATACGGTCCCAAACGCGACCTGATCGCCGAATATGTCGAGGCCGCACGCGCCGAGGGGTTGCGGGTGGGCTTCTATTATTCGCTGATGGACTGGCATCACCCCGACGGCGCGCGCTGCGCCAGCGATGAAGCGGCCCGCCGCCGCTTTGTCGATTACACCCACGGGCTGATCCGCGAGCTGATGACCAATTACGGCAAGATCGACATCCTCTGGTACGACGTCGCCTGGCCGCTGGACGCGGCGGGCTGGGAGTCCGAAAAGATGAACCGGATGGTGTTCCAGCTCCAGCCCGACATCATCGTCAACAATCGCAACAAGCTGCCGGGTGATTTCTCGACCCCCGAACAGACCATCAGGGCGGAAGAGGGCGCCCGCGCCTGGGAAAGCTGCATGACCCTGAATGACAGCTGGGGCTATCAGGCCGCCGACGACAACTGGAAGACTCCGCGCACCGTGATCCGCAACCTGATCACCTGCGCGCGCGACGGCGGCAATTATCTGTTGAACATCGGCCCGCAGCCCGACGGCGGCATTCCGCCGGAAAGCGAACGCATCCTGCGCGCGGCCGGCGAATGGGTGAACCGCCACGGCGAAGCCCTGCACGGCACCGATCGCTGCAAGGT
>JBEHXB010000192.1:0-5201 GCA_048498895.1 Pseudomonadota bacterium | reverse complement strand
CGGCGCGCGACGTGGCCGGCGAGGCCAGCCCCTTGAGGGCCAGGATGAACAGAACGCCGGACAGGAGATAAAGAAGGGCGGCGATGTCGGCTTTCATATTGGTGCCCCCCGCTTTGCCGCACCGGCATCCGGGGGAAGCGTCTGAATGCGGAAAATCGCCGTTTCTTGACGCGTATCCTGGTCGAGCATGGTCTCGCCGATATCCAGAAAAACGGCCTTTCCCGGCGGTATGGAGGTCGCCTCGCCTTTCATGGAAGATCCTTTGCCGGTCAGGGTCACGGAAACCGGCCCCCAGATAAGCTGCCCGTCCAAGTCATCCGCCGGACGCGCGGTGAGGTTATAGGAAAGGGGCCCGCGCTTGCTGATGCTTTTCCAATTCGTCGCGCCGCATGAAATGCTGACCTCATTTCCCGGGCTCGGCAGCGTCAGGGAATCCGGCCAGCAGATGCCCATGTAAACCCGCTCAATCTTTGTCAGGAAATTGCCGGTATAGGCCAGCGCCACCTGCAATTCCAGGGCGGGAAGATCGCCGACGACGACGCTTTCATACGGTGTCGCAATGGGCGTCATCGCATCATCATTCAGCAGCTTGATTTCGGCGACACTGCGAATGCGATGCATGCCATCGTCGGAAAGAAACAATTGATCAAGCTTCCCGTCGCCATCGGCATCCGCAGCGCAGATGGCCACGTCATAATGCGTCACGAAACTATCATCGAGAATCTTGGAAGTGCAGAAGACCGGCTTTATTCCCATGACGGCGCCGATCAGCAGGGAACCCTCGGGTACGACAAAATCCCATTTTGGCCCCGCGCCGCCGATCACCTGCCCAAAAGATGACTGAAAGTGTACCGGAATCTCCGCCTTGGTTCTGACGGCGGTTAAAAAGCGTATCGGCTGGATGAGAAGAGCGTCGCCGTCTTTCGCAAAACCAATCCTGGAGCTGCTAACAGGCGCTTCGATATTGACGGGAAACAGGACAGGCAAAGCCTTGCTGAAGGCTGCGGCCGTACCGGCAAAGACCAGACACGCAGACAGGCAGGACGCTCTTAACGCCCGGCTGCTCGCGAACCGCCGCAAAGCCTGCACGGACCGCGTCATTTCCTTTCCTTCTTCTTATACATCGCCAGCATGCGGGCGGTGACCAGGAAGCCGCCGAAGATGTTCACCGAGGCGAGAATGAGCGAGACAAAGCCCAGGAGCTTGGAGGTCCAGGCATCGGCGGTCAGCGCGGGCACCGCCACGGCGATCAGCGCGCCCACGATGATGACCGACGATATGGCGTTGGTGACGCTCATCAGCGGGGTGTGCAGCGCGGGCGTCACCCCCCAGACCACGAAATAGCCCACGAAGATCGCCAGCACGAAGATGGAAAGCCGGAACACAAACGGGTCGATGACTATCGCTTCCATGACCTATCCCCTGGTGACGGGTGCGCCGTCCTTTGCCACCACCGAAGCAGCGATGATCTCGTCATTCCAGTCGATCGCCAGCGCGCCCGACTTCTTGTCGACGATCAGGCCGACAAAATTGAACAGGTTGCGGGCATAGAGCGAGGAGGCATCCGTCGCCAGCGCGCCCGGCAGGTTGCTTGGCCCCATGATGGTGACGCCGTGCACCTCTATCGTTTCGTCGGGCTTCGACAGCGGCGTGTTGCCGCCCGCGCCTGCCGCCAGGTCGACGATCACGCTGCCCGGCTTCATCGAGCGGATCATCTCCTCGGACACCAGGATCGGCGCCTTGCGGCCGGGGATCAGCGCGGTCGTGACGACGATATCCTGCTTTTTGATCGTCTCGGCGATCAGCGCGGCCTGTTTCTTCTGGTATTCCTCGCTCATCGGCTTGGCATAGCCGCCCGCCGTCTGGGCGTTCTGGAATTCCTCGTCCATCACCGCGACGAAGGTGCCGCCCAGCGATTCCACCTGTTCCTTGGTGGCGGGGCGCACGTCGGTGGCGCTGACGATGGCGCCCAGCCGCTTGGCGGTGGCGATGGCCTGAAGGCCGGCAACGCCCACGCCCATCACCAGCACGCGCGCGGGCGCGATGGTGCCCGCGGCCGTCATCATCATCGGCATGGCGCGGCCGAACCGGGCGGCCGCGTCGATCACCGCCTTGTAGCCGGCCAGGTTCGCCTGCGACGACAGCACGTCCATCGCCTGGGCGCGGCTGATGCGCGGCAGGAGTTCCATCGCGAAGGCGGTGGCGCCCGCCCCCGCCAGCGCGGCAATGGCGTCCTTTTCGGTGTGGGGCGACAGGAGCGCTGCCAGCACCGCGCCTTTTTTCATCAGCGCGATCTCACCCGCCTCAGGCGCGCGCACCTTCAGCACGATGTCGGCGTCGCCCAGAACGCGCGCGGCATCGGGCAGGACGGTGGCGCCAGCGGCCTGATAGTCGGCGTCGGAAAAGCGCGCCGCCGCGCCGGCCCCCGCCTCAATCGAGACGTCCAGCCCCAAGCCCTTGAGTTTTTTGACGGATTCGGGCGTCGCGGCGACGCGCGTTTCACCCGCCCGCTTTTCCTTGACGACCCCCAGCCGCATCAGGTGTCAGGTGCGGAAAATGGCGAGAATGATCATGACCAGCATGATCCCGGCAAAGGACCATTTTGCGAAAGCCAGGAAACCATCATAGGTCTTCCTGTGCTGAGCCATGTCCATGGAACCGGCCTGGTGTTCGGATTCTTGCGCCATTTCGGCCCCCGTTCGTTAAAACCGGCCGGACTATAGCAAACCGAAGCCCTGCGGCAATCCCGGCAGTATACAGATTTACCCGCCCGAACGCCCGCTTTCGGGCGGCTGTTAACGGTTCCGCAGGGCTCAATTAATGGCTTGTTAACCGGCGAATCGTTCCCCGAACGATCCCCAGCCTTCTGTGCCGGATGAGAACACGCTTAAACGCGCCATTTACCCGTCAGCCCTCAAAATCCGCGCCCGTTTGGTACAAAGGGCATAGCATCATGGCGCAGACCATTCTTGTCGTTGACGACGATCCCGTGCAGCGGCGACTGCTGGAAACGGCGATCACCCGCAGCGGCATGCAAGTCGTCACCGCGCCCGGCGGCAGCCCGGCGCTGGACCTGATCAACGGTCCGCGCGGCGAACAGGTCACGCTGATGCTGCTGGACCTGGTGATGCCCGACATGGGCGGGCTGGAGGTGCTGGCCAAGCTGCGCACATCCAATCCCGACTTGCCGGTGATCGTGCTGACCGCGCGCGGCGGCATCGACAGCGCCGTGGAGGCGATGCGCGCCGGCGCCAACGATTTCCTGGTCAAGCCCGCCAGCCCCGAACGCATCGCCGTTTCGATCCGCAACCAGCTCAAGATCGGCACGCTGTCGGGCGAGGTCAAGCAGCTGAAGAAGAAGGCCGACAACAAGCTATCCTTCGAGGACCTGGTGGCGACCAGCCCCGAGATGAAACAGGTTTTCCGCCTGGGCACGCGCGCGGCGCAATCCGACATCCCCATCCTGATCGAAGGCGAAAGCGGCGCCGGCAAGGAGCTGATCGCGCGCGCCATCCAGGGCACGGGTGCGCGTTCGGGAAAGCCGTTCGTCACCGTCAATTGCGGCGCCATCCCGGAAAACCTGATCGAGAGCATCCTGTTCGGCCACGAAAAGGGCTCGTTCACCGGCGCCAGCGACAAGCATCTGGGCAAATTCCAGGAAGCCGATGGCGGCACCCTGTTCCTGGACGAGATCGGCGAGCTTCGCCTGGACATGCAGGTCAAGCTGCTGCGCGCCCTGCAGGAGGGCGAAGTCGATCCCGTCGGCTCCAAACGGCCGGTGAAGGTGGATGTGCGCATCATCAGCGCCACCAACCGCGACCTGGGAAGCATGGCGCGCGAGGGCAGCTTCCGCGAGGACCTGTATTACCGGCTGAACGTGTTTCCCATCCTGGTGCCGCCGCTGCGCGATCGCACCGGCGACATCATTCCGCTGGCCCGCCATTTCATCCAGCGCTTCGCCGCCGAGGAGCACAAGCCGGTGTCGGGCCTGACCGCGCAGGCGGCCCAGCTGCTGGAAAGCTTCGGCTGGCCAGGCAATGTGCGCCAGCTGGAAAACACCATCTTCCGCGCCGTGGTCCTGTGCGACGGCGCCATGCTGGATACCTGCGACTTTCCGCAGATCGCCGCGGCGATGGGCGTCGATACGGTGCAGCGCCAGAGCTTCACCCACGCGCCCCAGCCATCGGATCTTTCCGCGCCGGCCCTGCCGCAAGGTTCGCCCTATGCGCTGGCCACCACGGACGGGTCAGGCCACATCCGCAAGTTCGAGGACCTGGAGTCGGAGATCATCCGCATGGCCATCGCCCGCTATGAGGGACACATGTCGGAAGTGGCGCGCCGGCTGGGCATCGGCCGGTCCACGCTGTACCGCAAGCTCAAGGAATTCGGCCTGGAGCCGCAGGCCCATGGCGAGCCGATGGCGGAAGGCGGCACGCTGGAAGACGCAATCCGCAAGGCGGGGTGAGAAGCGGTCCGGTGGGTCGTCGAGCGACGAACGCCGCGAGCTTAGGCGAGCGACCGGACAGGCGGCTATCAAGAACAAAAGACCACTCATAAGAGAGTGGCCTCTTCCTGCCGACATCAGTGTCGGGCTCTGGGATAACCGACGCGCTTCACAAAATAGGCGGCCAGCCATCCGAGAGCGCCCGCAGCAGCAATATATATGGGTCCCATCCACGTGGACCAATCGAGAAGACGTTTTAGAAAGGGCAGCGCAAGGAACGCGGCCCCCAGGGAAACCATTACAAACACCGCGTTTACGGCAAAGAACTCTGGCGGTCTCGGGATTTTCATCTCCTCAAATCCCAATCCCTGCCCTGGGCTTGTTGATGCGGACATAGTCGGTGTCCTGCACCGGCGCGCCGTCGCATTCGATGGCGATGGTGGTGACGGGAGAATCCGGCGCCGTGGCGGGCAGGCCGGTGATGTGGGTGCGAAAGCCATCCTGCGCCACCGCCACGCTCTGCCCCGTTTTCAGGATTTTCGCCGACAGCACCTTGTTCCTCAGGCCCGAGATCGACACATCAGCGCCTGGCCAGAAATGCACATGCATGTAGAGCGTGTTGCCCCTGGCCGTGAAGTTGGCATAGGTGCTGCGCGACACCTTGCAGCGATCGGTGCCGTGCAGGGCTTCGCCGTGGCGGTTCACCCATTCGCCGGCCGCGCGCAGGATGCGTTCGCTTTCCGGCGGAATGCCGCCG
>JBEHXB010000191.1:0-5242 GCA_048498895.1 Pseudomonadota bacterium | reverse complement strand
CTTCGGATTCCAGAAGGCGCGGATGCGCGCCACCCATTGGGCCACTTCATCCACGCCTTCGGGGTTGAGCTGATAGATGCGCTTCTGCGCCACTGGCCGCACCGTCACCAGCCGGGCATCCTTCAGCGTCCGCAGGTGCTGGGAAATGGCGGGCGGCGACAGGGCGAAACGCCCGGCGATTTCGCCCGCCGCCAGCGGGCCCGACGCCAGCATCTCGACGATGCGCTGGCGGGTGGGATCGGCCAGGGCGGTGAAGGCGGGAGAAAGGGCGGCGGCAACGTTCATGGGCTATTATTTGCGTATCTGCTTAATTAAGTCAACACGAAAATAGTCGACCTTGCGCCTGTGATGGCGGGCCCCTAAGTACCGGTTCCAGAGGGAGCTTCATGTCCATTCCACAATCCGCCAGCGGCCCGATTCAAAGCCGCGACGACCTTGTTCGTCACCTCTCGCGGGGCTGCCGGCCCAAGGCGGATTGGCGCATCGGCACCGAGCACGAGAAGTTCGTCTACGACCTGAAGACTTACAAGCCGATCGCCTATGACGGGCGGCCCGGCATCCGCCAGTTGCTGGAAGGCATGCGGCGCTTCGGCTGGCAGCCCGTGCGCGAGGGCGAGAACATCATCGGTCTTACGGGAACAGGGGCGCAGGACGGCGCCTCCATCAGCCTGGAGCCCGGCGGGCAGTTCGAACTGTCGGGCGCGCCGCTGGCCACCATCCATGAGACCTGCGCCGAAGTCGCCACGCACCTGTTGCAGACCCGCGAGGTGGCGGGTGAAATCGGCGCGGGCGTTCTGGGGTTCGGCTTCGCGCCGAACTGGACGCTGGCCGAGACACCGGTCATGCCCAAGGGCCGCTATGACATCATGCGCAATTACATGCCCAAGGTGGGCGGCTATGGCCTGGACATGATGCTGCGCACCTGCACCGTGCAGGTGAACCTGGACTTCGAATCCGAAGCCGACATGGTCAGGAAATTCCGCGTCGGCCTGGCGTTGCAGCCGGTAACGACGGCGCTGTTCGCCAATTCCCCCTTCCGCGAGGGCCGGCCCAGCGGCTTCCTGTCATACCGCGCGCAGGTCTGGACCGATGTCGACAATGCGCGCGCCGGCATGCTGCCCTTCGTCTTCGAGGACGGCATGGGCTTTGAGCGCTATGTCGATTACGCCCTCGATGTGCCGATGTATTTCCTCTATCGCGACGGCAAGTATATCGACATGGCGGGCCGGAGCTTCCGCAAATTCCTGGCCCGCGAGATTCCCGAAGTCGCGCACATCACCCCGATGCTGAGCGACTGGGCCGACCACCTGACCACCATCTTCCCGGAAGTGCGGCTGAAGAGCTTCCTGGAGATGCGCGGCACCGATGGCGGCCAGTGGCGGCGCATCTGCGGCATGCCGGCGCTGTGGGTGGGTCTGCTCTATGACAGCCAGGCGCTGGATGCGGCCTGGGACATGGTCAAGGACTGGACGGCGCAGGAGCGCCAGGCGATGCGCGACGGGGTGGGCAAGCAGGGCTTCAGGCTGCCGTTCCGCAAGACCACTGTGCATGAACTGGCGCACCGCATGATGGAGATTTCGGCGGCGGGCCTGAAGCGTCGCGCGGCGCTGGACAGCGCGGGCATGAGCGAGGAGGGCTTCCTGGGTCCCCCGCGCGAGCTTGTCGCGCGCGGCTACACGCGCGCCGAGGAGATGCTGGAGCATTATCACGGCGCATGGAACGGCGACCTGACGCCGCTGTTCACGGAGTACAATTTCCTTTAGAGGCGCGGTCCTTTTGCGCCGTGGGTTCGTCGCGCGTGCTCACGTGCTTTTCGCACGCTCCGCGCGACGCTCCTGCCCACGCCACAAAATTCCTCGCGCCGTTTTTGATCGCGCTTGACAGACGTATAACCGGACGGTTATGGATATAAAAGATAACCAAGCGGTTATATATCCAATGCCTCAGGCCGACGACATCCTGTTCCGTACCCTGGCCGATCCCACAAGGCGGGCGCTGTTCGAGCGGCTGTGCCGCGAGGGCGAGCAGACGGTGGGGGCGCTGACGGCGCGGGCCAAGGTCTCGCAGCCGGCGGTCTCCAAGCATCTGGGCCTGTTGAAGGAGGCGGGGCTGGTGCGCGATCGCCAGGAGGGCCGCCAGACCCATTACAGCGCCCAGCCCGGCGCGCTCGCCCCGCTGATCGACTGGACCGGGCGGATGACCGGCTTCTGGCAGAGCCGCTTCGACAAGCTGGAAGACCTGCTGAGAAGGATGGACCAATGAGCGATGTCCGCACCGTGACTGTCGAGCGGCAATTGCCATTTGCGCCGGCGAAAGTCTGGCGCGCGCTGACCCAGCCGCATCTGATGGCCGAATGGCTGATGCAGAACGATTTCGTGCCTGCTGTCGGCCACCGCTTCCAGCTGCGCGGCGAGTGGGGCGGTGTGCTGGACTGCGAGGTGCTGGTGCTCGAGCCCGAGACGGTGCTGTCCTACACCTGGAACCACGCGCATGCGGACGCGGCCTACAATCTTCAAAGTGTCGTGACCTTCACCCTGACGGCCACCGATGGCGGCACGCACCTGAAGGTGGAGCAGGCTGGCTTCCGGCCGGAACAGAAACAGGCGTTCGGCGGCGCCAAGGCTGGATGGTCGCAGTTCTTGGGCAAGCTGGAATCCCTGCTGGCGCGCGAATGATTACGAGGGGGATGCCGATGAATTGGAACGCCGCAATCCGCCAGGCCCATCGCTGGCTGTCGATCGCCTTCACGCTGGCGGTGATCGCCAATATCGTCCTTCTGGTGATGAACAGTTCGCAGACCTGGGTGGGCGTGGCTGCGCTGGTGCCGCTGATCCCGCTGCTGGCGACGGGACTCTATATGTTCGGGCTGCCTTATCTGGGGCGCAGATAAGCCATGGCCGTGAAGACGAAAAAAGCCGCGAAGCCCGCAAAGAAAGCAGCCGTGAAGAAGGCTGCACCTGCCCGCGCCTTCAGGGCGCTGGTGAGGGCCGCCGTCGCCTTCAACGCGGCGAAAGCCAAACGCTGATTATTTCTTGTTCGCGCTGGGCACGGCGCTGCCCACCGGCACCGGCTCGCCGGTGGGGATGCGGGTGGAATTGTTGCGGCTGATCATCCAGTAGGGATATTGCGTGCGGTCGGCACTGACCTCGTCCAGCGCCTTTATTTCCTCGGCCGACAGGTCCAGGTCGATGGACGCCAGATTGTCCTCCAGCTGCGCCATCGTCGTGGCGCCGATGATGGTGGAGGTGACGAAGGGTTTCCGGCGAACCCAGGCCAGCCCGACCTGCGCCACCGATACGCCGTGCGCCTTTGCGATCTGGCGCATCACGACCACGGTGCGGTCGGCCTTGTCCTTGTCCAGCGGCGGGAAGTCGAAATTGGCGCGCCGGCCCGGCTCGACCGGCGTATCGCCGCCGGGGGTGTATTTGCCGGCCATGTAGCCGCCCGACAGCGGGCTCCACACCAGGCAGCCCACGCCTTCCTCGGCCATCATCGAGGCGTGTTCCTGCTCCAGGTCACGGCCGGCCAGCGAGTAATAGGCCTGATTGGTTTCGATGCGGGCCCAGCCGCGGCTGTCGGCGATGCCATTGGCCTTGACGATGCGCCAGGCTTCCCAGTTGGAGACGCCGAGGTAGCGCACGAGCCCAGAGCGCACCAGGTCGTCCAGCGCGCGCATGGTCTCGTCCACGTTGGTGACGATGTCGGTGTGGTGGATCTGATAGAGGTCGACATGGTCGGTCTGGAGCCGCTCCAGACTGCGGCCGATGCTGTCCATGATGTGGCCGCGCGACGCGCCCATGTCGTTGGGGCCCGGACCCATGCGGCCGAACACCTTGGTGGCGATGACCACGTCGCTGCGCCTGACGCCCAGCTCCTTCAGCGCCTTGCCGGTCATCTCCTCGGAATCACCGAATGAATAGACATTGGCGGTGTCGATGAAATTGATGCGCGCCTCCAGCGCGCGGGCGATGAAGCTGGTCGCCTCCTTCTGGTTCAGCGTGCCGATCGCGCCGCCGAAATAGTTGCGGCCCGAAAAGGTCCAGGTGCCCATGCAGAGCTGCGAGACGTAAAGGCCGGTGCGGCCGAGACGGTTGTACTTCATGGAAAGATCTCTGATTACCTGTTGGGGGGAAGAGGGATGAATTCCTTGTCGTCGCCGGGAATCAGGCCGAACCTGCCGTCGGCCCATTCCTGCTTGGCGCGCTCGATGCGCTCCCTGGAGGAGGAGACGAAATTCCACCAGATGTGCCGCGGCCCATCCAGCGGCGCGCCACCCAGCAGCATCACCCGCGCCGGCGCCCCGGCGTAAAGCGTGACCTGCTCGCCCGGCTCCAGCACCAGCATCGCGCCGGGGCCGTGTAGCTGGGCGGGGCCGGTTTCCACCTCGCCCTCGATGACAAGAAAGGCGCGCTCCTCATGGTCGGTGGCATAGGCGAGGGCGCCACCGGCGTCGAAGCGGGCATCGGCATAGAAGATGGGCGAGAACACCTTGACCGGCGAGGTCAGGCCGAAGCCCGTTCCCGCGATCATGCGCAGGTGGACATTATTGTCTACATGCCCGGGCAGGTCGGCGGCGGCAAAGTGCTGGAAGGCGGGCGCCGCTTCCTCGTCCGCCAGCGGCAGGCCCACCCAGCTCTGGATGCCGTGCAAGCGATGGCCGCGCGCGCGTACATCCGGTCCCGTGCGTTCGCTGTGGGCGATGCCCCGGCCCGCCGTCATCCAGTTGACGTCGCCGGGCCTGATCTCCTGCACGCTGCCCAGCGTGTCGCGGTGCATCTGCGAGCCGTCGAACAGGTAGGTGACGGTGGCGAGACCGATATGGGGGTGGGGACGCACATCGATGCCCCGGCCGGACGGAAAATCCACCGGCCCGAAATAGTCGAAGAAGACGAAGGGGCCGATGCTGCGCCGCGTCGCCTGGGGCAACAGGCGGGTTACGAAAAATCCATCGCCCAGGTCGTGCGCTTTTCCGGTGATCGGGATCATGCGGCCAGCCTAGCGGCAGCGGATCAAAACCTCTAGTGTCGCGCCAACAATTCGGGGAGGCATTCTTGCTGCGCAACATCCTTGCTTCGGCTTCCATCGCTTCGGTTTCCCTGCTGGCGCTGACGGCCTTGACGAACCCCGCCTGCGCCCAAAGCGGCACACTGAAGATGGTGTCGCTGGACATGGAAGGCGGCGCGGCCACGCTGTTCGTGACGCCCGAGGGCAAGTCGCTGCTGATCGACACGGGATGGGCCGG
>JBEHXB010000190.1:0-5274 GCA_048498895.1 Pseudomonadota bacterium | reverse complement strand
ACGCGCCTGGCGGAAGAAGACATCGTAATAGGCCGCGCCGACATGCTCGAACATGCCCACCGAGACGATGCGGTCATAAGTGCCGCGCAGGTTCCGGTAATCCACCAGCTCGAAGCGGCAATTGGGCAGACGCGCTTTCTCGGCTCGCTCACGCGCCACCGCGATCTGCTCCTGCGACAATGTTATGCCCAGCACATCGGCGCGGCAGTCGCGCGCCATGTCCAGCGCCAGCCCGCCCCAGCCGCAGCCGATATCCAGCACCTTCAGCCCCGGCTTGTGCAGGTGCAGCTTGGCGGCGATATGGCGCTTCTTTCCGACCTGGGCTTCTTCCAGCGTCTCGCCCGGCACCGAGAAATAGGCGCAGGAATATTGCCGGTCGGCATCCAGGAACAGCTCATACAGCCGGCCCGACAGGTCATAGTGATGGGCGACATGGTCCTTGGAACGGGATGCGGGGTTGTACTGGTCGATAGCTCGCGTAAGGGTGCGGAAGCGCCGCACCAGCTTGTGCAGTCCCCGCGGCTGGACGGCCCCCAGATTGCGCATCAACAGCGCCAGCAGCCCGGCAATGTCACCCTTCTCCACGGTCAGGCGCCCGTCCATGTAGAGTTCGCCCAGCTTCAGGTCGGGATTGAGTGCCAGCTCCCACTCTGCCCATCGGTCGTGAAGCCGCATGATCACTTCCGGCTCGCCCTTGCCATAGACTTCCATGGCACGGTCGGGGCGGATCACGCCCAGGGCGCCATCCCGAAAAAAACCGGAAAACAAATTTTGAAGCATGGATTTCCTCTAAGAGCCCTGCCTCCCGCATACGCGAAAGACGGCCTGGAGTTCCCAAGAGCCGTCCGCCGCGCGCTGTTAATTTACAGTAATTCCGACCGGGCCGGGGCGCCAGACCCAGCCGGCGGCCCGGCAGATGATCCAGCGACAGAACTCCCAGCCCCCGGCAGAGGATGAAAATCATGAAGACCAACCACTG
This sequence comes from Pseudomonadota bacterium, assembly GCA_048498895.1. Lineage (GTDB taxonomy): Bacteria > Pseudomonadota > Alphaproteobacteria > Micropepsales > Micropepsaceae > Rhizomicrobium. Next base: position 4,295 of record JBEHXB010000190.1, on the reverse strand, counting down.
GATATGGTCGGGCCCGGCCCTGGGATAGACGAAGATCTGGACCGCCAGCCATGCAAGGCACAGCGCACTCAGACGGGCGAACGGGCGTCAGCACCAGGCTGGGATAGCCCGGCCCATCGACGCGGTCCGGCCGACGGTTCAGGAGATCCGGCGGTTCAGGAGAGAGAGCCCTGTCGTACACTCTCCAGCCAGGCTTGCGCGACGACCATGTCCTCTGGGCGATTGATATTGAAGAAGGGATTGTCCGCCGGACCACCATTCGCACCGAGATCGACCCTCACGGAGTCCATCACGCCAATGGCGCCGCGAAGGCTGCGTACACCGGAAGCCAATACCAACTCCAGCCTTGGGCGCGCCGCCGTGCGCCAAAGGGCCAGGGTCGGCTGCAAGCGCCCGCCTCCGCTCGCCACGGCGCAGTCGGCCGCGTGGATCGCGCCCCGCAGCGTGGCGACGCAATCCAGGGGAATGAACGGCGTATCGCAGGCGAATGTGGCGACCAGACCGAATTTCCGTGCATCCGCCCAGCGCAGAATCGTACACAATCCCGCCAGGGGGCCCTGGCCCGGCCGTTCATCGGCGACCGCCGGAATCGAAAAGCCCTTGCGAGCCGGGCCACTGATGACCAACGCTTCCACCTGGGGACGCATGCGATCCACCACATGGGCGAGCAGCGGGCGGCCCGCGAGCGTGGCCAGCGCCTTGTCCCGGCCGAACCGGCACGATTCGCCGCCTGCGAAAACGGCTCCCAGAATCGGCTCCGCGGGCAAATGGCCGATCACTGCTGCAGCGACCATGCGATTATCTCGCCCAGGAAGGCGCTGGCCGGCAGATCGGAATTCTGCACCCTGCCGATCAGCTTTACCCAGGCTTCATCGTCCGCGCCGGTGGTGAACGCTTCGACCGCATCCAGCGCCGCATCGCAGACATCGGTGCCCGCCTCCTCCGCCAGCTTGTCCAGCCGCGACATCAACAGCAGGTCGCCGGATTCCACCAGCATCTGGCACAGCTCCGTGCGGTCCTGCAGCCGGACCAGGACTTCACCCAGGGTCGTCATGCCGCATCGTCCTTCCGGTTCGCCGCCGGGGACATGTCGACACCTTCAATCTGCGCCCCCCGCACCAGCTTCTCGACATACGCTGCAACGTCACGGCGCCATTGCCGCTCGGCCAGGTAATCCGCGATCGCGGCGCGCACATACGCGAAGGGCAGGACATCGCCCCGCGCCAGGGCATCCAGGCGCACCACATGAGCGCCGAACCGGGACATGACGGGCTCGCGGGTGATGTTTCCCGCCTCCAGGGCCCGCAGCGCCGCTTCGAACTCCGGCACGGTTTCGCCGGGGCCAATCTGGCCCAGCCGTCCGCCCTTGCTGCGGGAATCGCATTGGGAATGCTCTCGCGCCATCGCATCGAAACGATCGGGAGAAGTCTCAAGTTCGGCGATCACGGCTTCGGCCTGCTTCCTGGCCGCGCCATAGGCCTCGCCGTCGTGCGGATGGGCGGCAAACAGGATGTGGGACGCCTCGAACAGGTCCGCGCTGCGGAAGCGGGATGGATTGGCCTCGTAGAAAGCACGGCAGGCTGCTTCGTCCGGCTCCATCATCGGTATCTCCGCTTCCATCAGGGCACGGATCCGTGCTTCGTCGTCCAGCTCGCGTTTGCCGGCCTCAATCCATTGGGATTCGGCAGCAATGCCCCGCCGCTGCGCCTCCTCCAGCAGAAGCGTGCGCACGATCAGCGCCCGCGCCGCCGCCTCAAAGGCAGCCGCCGGCGTTCGCGCGGGATGATGCTGCGCTTCCGCCGCGACCATCCGGGGAGGCAACACCACGCCATTCAGTTTGATGGGAGCTCGCGCGGCCATGGCCTCATACCCTCCCGGCGCGGCGGGTGGTGCGGACAATCTGATAGCCGCGCCGGCCGAGATACCAGACCGGAGCGCTCCAGATATGCACCAGCCGCGTGAAGGGAAAGATCAAAAATATCGTCATGCCCAGCACCAGATGCACCTTGAAGATGGGCGACACCACGGCCGCGAATTGCGCCGCGTCAGGCCGCAGCGTGACGATGTGCTGTGCCCAGGTCATCAGCGCCACCATTTCCCCGCCATCCAAGTGATGCAGCGACACGAAGATGCTGCCCAGTCCCAGGAGCAGCTGCACCAGCAGGATCACCAGAACCGCGATGTCCGCGAACGAAGACGTGCGGCGAATGCGCGGATCGCTGAGCCGCCGGTGCAGAAGCATGACAAGGCCGGCAAGGCAGGCCAGCCCCGCCAGGCCGCCGACAACGATCGCGGTAAGCTGCTTGGCGGTATGCGAAATGCCGACAAACTCGAAAAACCTTACCGGCGTGAGCAATCCGCCGGTATGCCCGAACAGGATCACCAGAATGCCGACATGGAACAGGTTGCTGCCCCAGATCATTTGCCGGCGGCGCAGCAACTGGCTGGACTGGCTGCGCCAGCTGTATTGCTCGCGGTCGAAGCGGATCAGGCTGCCGACCAGAAACACCGTCAGACAGACATAGGGGTAGATGCCAAAGAGGATTCCGTTGACCGTCTGACTCATGAACTGCTCCACGGGCGGGGCGCCGCCGGCTCACCGGCGGCCATATGTTTGATGATGGCGTCGGCGCGCGGACAGGCTTCCGCTGCCGCGTCACCCGGTCCAAACCGGACCTCGGCTTCTTCCCACGCCCTGTCCAGGGCCGCGAGATCGTTGGGATCTTCCAGTTGCTGCTTGCGCAGTTCCTCCAGTACCCCGTCATCGGGCGCCGTGCGGGAAAGCGCCACCAGCGCCTCCAGCACCGCCGCATAGGGGCTGCCGCGCTTGCGCAATCTTTCGCCCAGCGCCGCGAATATGTGCGCCGCCTCCTCCAGCCTCGCGCGCGCCTCGGCCTCACTCTGGGTCGAGAGAAATTCCAGAAACAGCGGAATATAGTCGGGAAGCTCGCGCGTTCCGATGTCCAGTCCCGCCTGCTGATAGCGCTGCAGCAGCAAGACCATCGCCTGGCCCCGGTCCCGCGATTCCCCGTGCACATGTTCGAACAGGTGCAGGGACAGCGCGCGCGTGCGGTCGAACAGGTCGATATATTGCGACTGAGCCTCCAGCAGGTCGTCCGCCGCGATGCCGGAGAGCAGATTGCCAACGGCCGCCCGCGCGTCCCGCGACAGGAGCTTTTCGGCATTCAATGCGGCGATCAGCTCATGCGCCGCGGCCTGAAGTTCAGCGGTCGGATAGGACAGAATGGCGCTCAGCACCTTGTAAGTGGCGATCATGGTCAGTTCCCCGCCGGTTCGGGCAATTTATGCGCCTTGGGGACATTGAAGATGTTGGTGCTGCTGTTTCCATCCGAACAGCCATTGCCGAAAGTGAACCCGCAACTGCCGCGCAGATTCAATGCGTCCTCGTTGGTTTCGCGGTGCGCCGTGGGAATGACGAAACGGTCTTCGTAATTCGCAATCGCCATGTAGCGATACATTTCCTCGATCTGCAGGGGCGTCAGTCCCACGCGCTCCGCCACCCCTTCATTGATGACCCCGTCCACGGTCTTGGACCGCATATAGGCGCGCATGGCCATCATGCGTTCCAGCGCGGCAACCACGGGTTCTTCCTTGCCGGCGGTCAGCATGTTGGCCAGATATTTCACCGGGATGCGCAACGAGCGGACATCGGGCATCTCGCCTTCCAGATCGATCTGGCCCTTTTCGGCCGCGGATTGGATGGGCGAGAGCGGCGGCACGTACCAGACCATCGGCATGGTGCGATATTCCGGATGCAAAGGAAAAGCCACGCGCCAGTCCATCGCCATCTTCCAAATCGGCGACTTTTTGGCGGCCTCGATCCAGGAATGCGCGATACCGTCGGCAGCGGCCTGGGCCTGGATCTTCGGGTCAAATGGATCGAGGAATACGGAAAGCTGCGCCTCGTACAGATCGGCTTCATCGGGCGTCGCGGCGGCCTCCGCAATGCGATCGGCGTCGTAGAGAATCACGCCCAGATAGCGGATGCGCCCGACGCAGGTCTCGGAACACACCGTGGGCTGGCCGACCTCAAGCCTGGGATAGCAGAGAATGCATTTCTCGGATTTGCCAGACTGCCAGTTGTAATAGACCTTCTTGTAGGGGCAGCCGGAGACGCACATGCGCCAGCCGCGACACTTGTCCTGGTCGATCAGGACGATGCCGTCCTCCTCGCGCTTGTAGATCGCCCCCGACGGGCAGACCGAAACGCAGGCCGGGTTGAGGCAATGTTCACACAGCCTGGGCAGGTACATCATGAAGGTATTCTCGAACTG
>JBEHXB010000189.1:0-5310 GCA_048498895.1 Pseudomonadota bacterium | reverse complement strand
CCCTTCTGCATGTCCTGGTAGTTGGCGAAGGCCATGCCGCATTCCTGCCCGACCTGGACTTCCTTCACTTCGTCCTTGAAGCGCTTGAGCGTGCTGAGTTCGCCTTCGTGGATCACGACATTGTCGCGGATCAACCGCACCTTGGCGCCGCGGCGCACCACGCCCTCGGTGACCTTGCAGCCGGCGACCTTGCCGACCTTGGTGATGTTGAACACCTCGAGTATTTCGGCATTGCCCAGGAACTTCTCGCGTGTCTCGGGCGCCAGAAGGCCCGACAGCGCCGCCTTCACGTCATCCACCAGATTGTAGATGATGTTGTAGTAGCGGATCTCCACGCCGTCGCGCTTGGCGCGGTCGCGGGCCTGGGCGTTGGCGCGAACGTTGAAGCCGATCACCGCCGCGCCCGAGGCGTGGGCCAGGATGACATCGCTCTCGGTAATGCCGCCGACGCCGGACTGAAGGATCTGGGCGCCCACTTCGTTGGTTCCCAGCTTGGCCAGCGCGCCCTGGATGGCTTCGGACGAGCCCTGCACATCGGCCTTGAGCACAAGCGGAAGCTGGCGCTTCTCCCCGGCCTCGCGGGTCTGCAGCAACTGGTCCAGCGTCTGGCGCGAGGAAGATGCCTGACGCTGCTCGCGGCGCTTGCGGGCGCGGTATTCGGCAACCTCGCGGGCGCGCGCTTCCGATTCCACCACCACCATCTCGTCGCCCGCTTCCGGAGGCGCCGAAAGACCCAGCACCTCGATAGGCGTGGAGGGACCGGCCAGCTTGACGATCTCGCCGCGCTCGTTGGCCAGAAGCCGCACCTTGCCCCATTCGCTGCCGGCCACGACGATGTCGCCGACCTTCAGGGTGCCGCGCTGCACCAGCACGGTAGCGACGGGACCGCGGCCCTTGTCCAGCTTGGCTTCGACCACCGCGCCTTCGGCGGGACGATCGGGATTGGCCTTCAGGTCCAGCAGTTCGGCCTGCAGCAGGATGGCTTCTTCCAGCTTGTCCAGGCCGATGCCCTTGATGGCCGAGACCTCGACGGCCTGCACATCGCCGCCCATGTCCTCGACCTGGATTTCATGTTGCAAAAGCTCGGTCTTGACGCGGTTGGGATTGGCGTCACCCTTGTCGATCTTGTTGATCGCCACGATCAGCGGCACATGCGCGGCCTTTGCGTGGGCGATGGCCTCCACCGTCTGGGGCATTACACCGTCATCGGCCGCCACCACCAGGATCACGATGTCGGTGACTTTGGCGCCGCGCGCGCGCATCGCCGTGAAGGCGGCATGGCCCGGCGTGTCCAGGAAACTGATCTTCTGGCCCGACTTCAACGTCACCTGGTAGGCGCCGATATGCTGGGTAATGCCGCCGGCTTCGCCCGCGGCCACGTCGGTCCGGCGCAGCGCATCCAGAAGCGATGTCTTGCCATGGTCGACATGGCCCATGACGGTGACGACCGGCGGGCGCGACTTGAGGGATGTATCCTCGTCTGCGGCGCCGGCCAGGCCCTCCAGCACATCGCTTTCGGCGACGCGCTTGACCACATGGCCATATTCGGTAGCCACCAGTTCGGCGGTATCGGCATCGATGATGTCGGCCGGCGTCGCCATCATGCCGTTCTTCATCAAAACCTTGATCACATCGACAGCGCGGCGCGCCATGCGGTTGGCGAGGTCCGAGACGGTGATGGTTTCCGGAATGGTGATGTCGCGCGGGCCGGCGGGACCGGCCTGGACCTGGTGGCCCTTGTTCACGCGCTGCAGGTGGCGGCGATAGGAGGCAACCGAGCGCATGCGCTCGTCATCGCCTTCCAGCGCGCGGGTCACGGTCAGCTTGCCGCGGCGACGCTCGCCCTCGGTTTTCTTGGGCGAGGCGGGCACCTTGGTGGCGCCAGGCTTGCCGGGGCCCTTCTTGGCGCCGCTCTCTTCTTCCTCGTCGTTTTCCAGGCGCCGGCGCGGCGCTTCCGCGGCCACGCCTGCGACTGTCTTGGGGGCTGCTTCCAGACGGCGGGCGGCTTCCTGCTCGGCGCGCTTGCGGGCGGCCTCGTCGGCGGCCTTGCGCGCTTCCTCTTCGGTCTTGCGCTTTTCGGCGGCAAGGCGCTCGGCGGCCAGCTGCGCTTCTTCGCGCGCGTGGCGTTCGGCTTCCTGCTCGGCGTGGCGGCGCGCTTCCGCATCGCTGACCTTGGCCTCTGCCAGTGCGGTGGCCCTGCGGGCCTTTTCCTCTTCCGAGAGCTGGCGCAGAACCACGCCGCGCGGGGCGGGCGACGCCGCCTTTTCCGCCGCCTTGGGCGCGGCCTTTTCCGCGGCGGGCGCGGCCGGCCGGGCGGGCGTGGGAGCGGGGGGCGCGCCGAAAGTGCGTTTCTTCTCCACCACCACGGCCTTGGTGCGGCCATGGCTGAAGCTCTGCTTGACGGTGGATGTTTCCGTCTTCTTCAGCGACAGCGTTTTAGGGCGCTTGGTTTCGTCGGTATCGGTCATGACTTTCTTTCTCTAAGCTCGCTTACGCTCGCGGGCTTTCGGTCCGTGCCGGGTTCGGGGTCGGGTTCTGGGGACGGAAGCCGGCAAGGCGTTCCGCATCGAAGATAAGTCTGTCGGCCAGGCCACCCGGCTGGATGGCGGCATGTATCACATTCTCGCGCCCAAGCGCCAAGCCCAATTCGGCGCTGGTGAGGCTTTCGATAACGGCGCAACCCAGATGCTGGCGATAGGCCGCGGCATAGAGCTTTCTCTTGCCGTCCGCGGCTCCGTCGGACGCCTCGATCAGCACCTTGGGCGGGGTGCGCCCGTCGAGCGCCCGCTGCACATTGTCGAAGCCCAAGACCAGCGCGCCCGAGCGCCGCGCCAGCCCCAGATCGCCCAGCATGCGCTGGACCAGCGCATTTTCGGTGCGTTCCGCCAGTTCGGCGGGCGCGGTGACCTGCCGCTTGGCCGCGCGCGAGAAGAGCTTCTTCTGCACTGCCTTGGTGATGGCGCCGGCCGACGCCTCGACCCACATTCCGCGTCCGGGCAGCCTGGCGGCGACGTCAGGTACGACATGACCATCGGGATCGGCGACAAAGCGGATCAGGCGCTGTTCGGGCATGACTTCACCCGACACGATGTCGCGTCTTTCCCGCTCCATCGCTTCCTGCCGATCCATTTTGTGCGCCACCGCTCCCATCAGGCCTCGCCGGTCTCCTCGCCTTCAACGGCTTCTTCTTCCACTTCCGGTTCCGGCTCGACCCAGCCGGCCTTGACGCGGGCGGCCATCACGATGGCGTTGGCGTCGTCGGACGAGAGATTGAAACCCTCCAGCAAACCGGGCACGCGCACGCGGTCACCCGGCTTGCCATTGGCGTCCTTGCCGGTTTCGTAATAGCCGATCAGGTCGTCGCCGGCACAGCCGGCGAGGTCTTCCAGCGACTTGATCTCGTGTTCGCCCAGTGCGACCGCCATGGCGGCGGTGACGCCCGGCACTTCGAGCACCTGGTCCTCGACGCCCAGCGCCAGGCGCTTGTCGTCCAGTTCCTTGTTCCGGGCCTCGATGAATTCCAGGGCGCGGCTCTGCAGCTCCTGGGCGGTTTCTTCGTCAAAGGCTTCGATCTGGGCCAGTTCCGCCAGTTCGACATAGGCGACATCCTCGATGGTCGCGAAGCCCTCCGACGCCAGCAGCTGGGCCACGGTCTCGTCCACGTCCAGCGAGTTCATGAACAGTTCGGTGCGGGTGACGAACTCCTTCTGGCGGCGCTCCGATTCCTCGGCTTCCGTCAGGATGTCGATCTGCCAGCCGGTCAGCTGGCTGGCCAGGCGCACATTCTGGCCGCGGCGGCCGATGCCAAGCGAGAGCTGCTCGTCCGGGACCACCACTTCGACGCGATGGGTGTCTTCATCGAGCACCACCTTGGTGACTTCGGCGGGCGCGAGCGCGTTGACGATGAAAGTGGCCGGATCGGGGTTCCAGGGAATGATGTCGATACGCTCGCCCTGCAGTTCCTGCACCACGGCCTGCACGCGCACGCCGCGCATGCCGACACAGGCGCCGACCGGATCGATGCTGCTGTCCTTGCTGATCACGGCAATCTTGGCGCGGCTGCCCGGATCGCGGGCCACGGCCCTGATCTCGATCACGCCGTCATAGATCTCCGGCACTTCCTGGGCGAACAGGCGCACCATGAACTGGGGATGGCTGCGCGACAGGAAGATCTGGGGTCCGCGCGCCTCGCGGCGAACGTCGTAGATATAGGCGCGAATGCGGTCGCCGGGGCGGAACGACTCGCGCGGGATCATCTCGTCGCGGCGCACCACGCCTTCGGCCTTGCCAAGGTCGACCACCACCGAGCCGAACTCGCTGCGCTTGACCACGCCATGCACCACTTCGCCGATGCGGTCCTTGTATTCGTCATATTGGCGCTCACGCTCGGCATCGCGCACCTTTTGCACGATGACCTGCTTGGCGTTCTGTGCGTTGACGCGGTTGAAATCGACCGGCGGCAGGGTTTCGGCGATGATGTCGCCGATCTGGGCATCCGGGTTGCGGCGGCGCGCGTCGGTGAGCGAAATCTCGGTCTTGTCGTTCTCGACCATCTCCACGACGTGCAGATAGCGCGAGACATGGGTCTCGCCGGTCTTGGGGTCGATATCGACCTTGATGTCGTTTTCGGCGCCGTAATGGGCCTTGGCGGCGCGCTGCATCGCCTCTTCCATCGCGGTCAGCACCACCTGCTTGTCGATGGACTTGTCGCGCGCGACGGCGTCGGCGATCTGCAGCAGTTCGAGCCGGTTGGCGGCTACGGTGGTGGCCATGTCAGTCTTCTCCTGGGAGGTTTTTTGATTCCGCTCCGGCTCGCGCCTGCGCGGTAGTTTTTGATTCCGCTCCGGCTCGCGCCTGCGCGGTGGACCGCCCTTTGCGGGCCTTCAGATCTTCGTTGATGAGCCTGTCGGTCAGAACCAGCTTGGCGTTGGCGATGGCACGAAAGGGAAAGCGGATATCGGAATTGTCGGAACGGATCAGAACATCCTGCCCGTCGGTGCCCAGCAGAAGCGCGCGGAAGCGCTTGCGCTCGCCGGCGGGGGTGGCGACAGGGGCATGCAGCTCGATCCTGGCCTCATGGCCCGACCAGCGGGTGAAATCGATCAGCCTTGTCAGCGGCCGGTCGATGCCCGGCGAAGAGACTTCGATTTCGTATTCGCCCTCGATCGGATCTTCCTGTTCGATGAAATCCAGGATCGCGTGGGAGAGCTGGGCGCAGCCTTCCACATCCATGGTGCCGTCGGGACGTTCGGCCATTACCTGGAGCGTGCGGGCGCCGCCGCCCAGGATGCGCAGGCGCACGAGCTTGAA
>JBEHXB010000188.1:0-5312 GCA_048498895.1 Pseudomonadota bacterium | reverse complement strand
CGGTACTGAACCGACGTTCGTCAACGCCAGCACCATCGTCGATTTCAGCACCAGCTACGACTTCACCGAGCATTTCAACGTCTACTTCACAGCCAACAATCTGACCGACGCCAACTACTCGACTCATGGTCGGTTCACCGAGCAGGTGTTGGATGTGGTGGATTATGGCCGGCGGTTCACGCTGGGACTGCACTACAAGCTCTGACCCCCTCAGGGAAATTAAACTGGGGCCGCCACTTGGGCGGCCCCTTTTTTATTTGGCACAACCAGGCAGCGTGCTAGAATTTTCGTCATGACCAATCCAGTTCAGAACGTCGTGATCGTGGGCGGTGGTACCGCAGGCTGGCTGACGGCGGGCGTGATCGCCGCCCGCCATCAGGGCCGCATCAAGTCCGGTACATTTTCCGTCACGCTTGTGGAATCGCCCAATGTTCCAATCATTGGTGTGGGCGAGGGCACCTGGCCGACATTGCGGACCACCCTGGAAAGAATGGGGGTTTCCGAAACCGACCTTTTTCGGCATTGCGACGCAGCTTTCAAACAGGGTGCGCGTTTCGCGCGCTGGACCACGGGGGCGGAGGATGATGGATACTATCATCCCTTGATGCTTCCGCAGGGGTTCACGCAGGTGAATTTGGTACCGCACTGGCTGGAGAATGAAGGCGGCCGCAGCTTCTGTGATGTGGTGACACCGCAGGGCGCGTTGTGCGACGAGGGCCTGGCGCCCAAAACCATCACCACGCCGGAATATCAGGCGATGGCCAACTACGCCTATCACCTGGATGCGGGGAAATTCGCTCCCTTCATCCAGAAGCATTGCACGGAAAAGCTGGGTGTGCGCCATGTGCTGGCCGATGTGAAGCAGGTGAACCAGACAGAGAATGGTGATATCGCCAGCCTCTCGACGGAACAGGCGGGCGAGGTTGCAGGCGATCTGTTCGTGGATTGTACCGGATTTCGCAGCCTGCTATTGGGTCAGGCGCTGGGTGTCAGTTTCAAGGATTGCAGCGATGTACTGTTCTGCGATCGTGCGCTCGCCATTCAGGTGCCCTACGAAAGCGAGAGCGCGCCGATGGCCTCGCACACTGTTTCGACCGCGCAGTCCGCAGGGTGGACGTGGGACATCGGGCTGCCTTCGCGGCGCGGTGTCGGCTACGTCTATTCCAGCCGGCATATCAGCGACGACGCGGCAGAGGACGAACTGCGGCGCTATATCGGGCCGGCCGCCAAAGGCCTGACTGCGCGCAAGATTCCCATTCGCGCCGGTCATCGCGAGACGTTCTGGAAAAATAATTGCGTGGCGGTGGGGTTGGCATCCGGATTTCTGGAGCCGCTGGAATCGTCGGCAATTGTGCTGATTGAACTGGCGGCAAAGCTGATCGCCGAGCAGATGCCCGCGAACCGCTCTGTTATGGATATCGTGGCGGCCCGTTTCAACGACGTAAATCATTACCGCTGGGGTCGCATTATCGATTTTCTCAAGTTGCACTATGTGTTGACCAAGCGGCCCGAAAAGTTCTGGCGGGACAATACCGATCCGGTCACGGTGCCCGATCGCTTGAAGAACCTTCTGCAGTTGTGGAAATACCAGCCGCCCTGGTTCTTCGATGAATTCGATCGCGTCGAGGAAGTGTTTCCGGCGGCCAGCTATCAGTATGTTCTGTACGGCATGGGTTTTCGGACAGAAGTGTCGGCTGACGATAATGGCGGTACCCGGGCCATGGCCACAAACTATATGCGCGAAGCCGCGGAGATGACGCGGAAACTGAGAAGCATGCTGCCCAAAAATCGCGATCTGGTGAAGAAGATCCGTGAATATGGTCTGCAGCCCATCTGATTGATGATTCCATTTTGTCCATGGCCAACGTCACCGTCTTGAATAGCGAGGCCCATCGCGGCCTGAAGGTCCAGGCCGGGGCGGCCGCGCGCTTTGGCGACAACCAGCGGTTCGTGCCTGTTATTCTCGGGGAATTTCCCTTCCTGGCGGTGCATTACCCAATCCTTCTGACCAAGGATTCGAATACGGGCGCCTTCTTTGTCGGCGCGATGCTGGGATTCGACGAAGGCGAGAACCTTTTCCTCAATGCCGGGGGTATGCAGACCTATCGCCCACTGAATCTTCAACGCGGGCCGTTCTTCGCCGCGGGCGGTGACCTAGCCATCGACCTGGATAGTCCGCGGATCAGCGATGGCGGAACGCCGCTTTTCTCCGAAACCGGCGAGCCAACACGCTATCTGCAAAGCATCATGGCGCTGTTCCGCGACCTGGCGCGGGGCGTGGAGTTGACCAAGATCTTCGTGGAATCCCTGGTAAGGCTGAAGCTGGTCGAACCGGTTGATATCACCGCCAGCTTCGATGATGGCGGGCGGCAAACTCTGACCGGTCTTTACACGATCAATCATGAGGCGCTCAGAGCCTTGGGTGATGCGACTGTACTGGATCTCTTCCGGAAGGATTATCTGCAGCTTATCTACCTGATGATCACCTCGTTGAAGCAGGTTCCGGTTTTGGCCCGCATGAAGAATGATGCTCTGCTGCAATCGAGCGCCGGCATGATCGGCACATGATTGCGGCGGCCGAGATTCCCGCCGTAAGGGATGCCCAAAGCTTTCTGCGCGAGGTCGTTCAGCCCTGCCGTCCTGTAATTTTGCGAGGCCAAGTTGCGGACTGGCCGGTTGTGCGCGCGGCGCAAACAGCGGCGGGACTGCATGATTATCTGCGCCGCATGGATGCGGGCTGCGAGATGGACGCTTTTGTCGGTGATCCTGTCATCGCCGGCAGATATTTTTACAGCAACGATCTCTCCGGCTTCAATTTCACCCGGCAACGGATGGGTTTTGGGGCCGCGCTTGATCTCATCCTGGCGAACGGGCCGAGACCGAAATCGGTTTATGTCGGGTCTGTGCCGGTTGACGTTTATATGCCCGGTTTTGCCGCCGATAACCCCATGCCGCTGGTGCCGGCTATCGCGGGGCCTCGCATCTGGTTGGGTCACGCTTCCAATATCTCTGCCCACTATGACACGGTCGACAACCTGGCCTGTGTGATCGCGGGGAACCGCCGCTTTACGCTCTACGCGCCCGAACTTGTTGAAGACCTGTATGTCGGTCCCATCGACCATACCATGGCTGGCCAGCCAGTCAGTCTGGCGGCGTCTGCACCGTCCGGAGATCCGCGCTATCCGCGTTTTGAGGCAGCGCGCGCCCAAGCCATCACCGCGGAACTTGAAGCGGGTGATGCGCTGTATTTGCCCAAACTGTGGTGGCATCAGGTCGAAGCCACAGAGCCATTTAATGGTCTTATCAATTACTGGTGGGATGCCTTCGCCTCCGGCCCGGATGCGCCGCACACTAGTATGCTGTTGGCCATGATCGCGATTTCGGAACGGCCGCTACCTGAACGGCGCGCGTGGAAGGCGCTGTTTGATTATTATGTGTTTCGTGAGCATGGCCATCCACTGGCGCATCTGCCGCCGGAAAGGCATGGTCTGCTGGGCCCATTAGCGGAGAATTACGGAAAGATTCGTGCCCGCGTGATGTATCTTCTGCGCGGCAACTAGGCGGCACAGTTTCTGTCGATGAATGCCTGATGCATCGGCATGGCCTCCACGCAGCGCCGTATCACGTTCTGGATATCAGCCAGGTTGGCGCTTATCGCCGCCTCTTCCAGCGTGTCCACAGTGGGTTCATAGCGCCGCGGCCGAATGCCCTGGCCGATCATGACATATAGCCAGCTCTGTGCGGGGAACAGCTCGGTGTCCTCGCGCAAGATGCGGCCGTGACTGCGGAACAGATCGATCTTTTCCGCAAGGCTGTCGGTGAGCGGGATGTTTCGGCAACGTTCCCAGAAAGGTCCATCCAGCCGGGTCTGGGTATAATGCAACAACAGGAAATCACGGACCCGCCCGAATTCAAATTCGAATGTGCGGTTATAACGGTCGATATCCGCCGGCTCGAAACTGCGGTCCGGGAAGAATTTGAGCAGCATGGCGATGCCGCGCTGGATCAGATGGATGCTGGTCGATTCCAATGGCTCCAGAAAGCCGCTGGCCAGGCCCAGTGCCACGCAGTTCTTGTTCCACGCCTTGTTGCGCCGGCCGGTAACGAAGCGAAGGCGCAGGGGGTCATTCAATGGCTTGCCCTGAAGATTATCCAGCAGTGTGCGGCACGCCGCCTCGTCGCTGGTGAAATCGCTGCAATAGACATGGCCGTTGCCGGTACGATGCTGCAACGGAATGCGCCACTGCCAACCGGCATGGCGTGCGATCGTAAGCGTGAATGAGGCCGGCGGTCCCGCATTGGCGGATGGTACGGCAAGCGCCCGGTCGCAGGGCAACCAGCGCCTCCAATCCTGGTAGCCGGTCTTCAGTGCTTCCTCGATCAGAAGTCCGCGAAAGCCACTGCAGTCGATGAACAGGTCCCCCTCTATTACTTCGCCGCTTTCCATCGTGACGGATTCTATGAATCCATCATTCCCACGCAAGTTTGTCGTCCGCACCTTGCCTTCGGTTCGCACGACGCCAAGCCGCTCCGCGAAGGTGCGCAGGTAGCGCGCGAACAGCGAGGCATCGAAGTGCAGGGCGTAGGTTATCTTGTTCAGCGGGGTGCCCGGCGCGTGGACAGGCCGCATGAAGCGGCCCGCCTCGGCGGCCTTGGCCTGGATAGAATAGTCTTCCAGCCGCGCCGCCTTGCCCGCCAGGTGCATCTTCAGCCAATAAGCCGGAAACGAGATTGGGCCCATGCCAAATCCGGTGGGGCCAAAGGGGTGAAAAAAGAACTCACCCGGGCGAGTCCATCCGGAAAATCCGACCCCGAGCTTGAAGGTCGCCTGGGTCTTGCGCACAAGCTCGTTCTCGTCGATGCCCAGAAGGCGCAGAAAATCGATGATGGGCGGGATTGTCGCTTCCCCTACGCCGACTGTTCCGATCTGTTCGGATTCGATCAGGCGTATGCTGCAGTCCAATTTTTGAAGATGCTTGGCAAGGCTGGCGGCGGCCATCCAGCCGGCGGTACCGCCGCCCACGATCACGATGGAGCGAATGGGATCAAACGCCATGACGTGCCTTAGGAATTATCTTTATAGAACAATGATTTAATTAAGGTCTGCACGACCTGCCCCCGCGAATTCCTACCCCGGGTAACGCTATCATTTTTCTGGCCCGCGCGCGCGGATTTGCGCCGGTTTTCCGCAAAAAATCACTATCGGCGGGACAGCCTATTGGGCGATTTTCACCCGGTCGCCGTCGCGCAGCCGGGCGAGCTCGCCCGATGCCAGCGTTTCGCCGGCTGTAACACCGGACAGGATCACCGCG
>JBEHXB010000187.1:0-5337 GCA_048498895.1 Pseudomonadota bacterium | reverse complement strand
GCCAATGATCGCCAGGTCCGGCGTTTGTGCCGTGCCGGAAGGAAGTGTGCGGGCGTCGACGAATGCGCTCAACTGCGGCTGTTCCGTTGCTCTGCGTTTTCTCTTGGCCCAAGAAGCCGGGAACCGCAAGCGCTAGCCCCGGCAGCTTCGTCGTCAGATGTCGTCCATGTGACCGACATTGAAGCCGCCATCCACCCCGATGGCCTGGCCGGTGATCCAGCCGGCATGGTCGGACAGCAGGAACAGCGCCATGTGGGCGATGTCTTCCGGTTCGCCCAGGCGGCCCAGCGGATGCAGCGCCGCCAGCTTGGCGCGCCGTTCGGGCGGCATGCTGGCCAGAAGCGGCGTATTGACGAAGCCCGGGCACAGGCAGTTCACCCGGACCCTGTCGCGCGCATAGTCCAATGCCATGTTGAGGGTCAACGACACGATCGCGCCCTTGCTGGCGCTGTAGGCGGCGCGGTTGCGCGTGCCGGTCGTCGCCACGCCTGACGAGAGGTGCAGCACCGAGCCGCCCTGGGCCCGCATCAGCGGCAGCGCACATTTGCTGGCCAGGAATGCGCCGCGGACATTGACCGCCATGACCGCGTCATAGTCGGCCATCGCGGTCTCGTCGACCTTGGCGCGGCGGGCGATGCCGGCGCTGGTCACCAGCCCGTCGATGCGCTCCAGGCCGGCGAAGGCGGCGGCCATCTGCTCCTCATCGGCCACGTCGCAGGTGCGCGCGTGCGGGAAAGGGCTCTGGGCGCGGTCGATGGCGACGATCCGGGCGCCCTCCGCCTCGGCGGCGCTGGCGATGGCCAGGCCCAGGCCGGACGCGGCCCCTGTTACGACGATGGTCTTGCCGGAAAAGCGCATGCCCCGTCTTTAGACGGGGCATGTCGAAGTTTCAACAATGGACGGCGGAAATCAGAATCCGCCCGAGACAACGATCTTCTCGCCGGTAAGCCAGCCGGCATCATTGCCCGCCAGGAAGACCGCGACGCCGGCGATATCCTGCGGCTGGCCGATGCGGCCCAGGGGCGAGGAGGATTCCGCGTTTTTCTGCAAGTCACTGCCGATGAAGCCGGCGGCACGGGTGCCTTCGCTCTCGACCATCCCGGGATTGATGGCATTGACCCGGATGTTGCGCGCGCCCAGCTCGGCGGCCAGTACCTGGGTCAGCGTGTCCACCGCGCCCTTGGTCCCGGCGTAAACGGCCGAGCCCGGAATGGCCTTGCGGCTGACGACCGAGGAGATGTTGATGACGCTGCCGCCGTCCTTGCCGAACAGCGGCAGGGCCTCACGCGTCGCCTGGATGGTGCCCCAGACATTGACGCCGAACTGGTGGTGGAATTCCTGCTCGGTCACCTGCTCCAGCGGCGTGAACTGATAGACACCGGCATTGTTTACCAGCACGTCCAGCTTGCCGAAGGCCTTCCTGGTTTCGGCGAAGAGGTGCTTGACGTCCGCTTCCTCGGCGACACTGCCCTTGACGGCGACAGCCTTGCCGCCGGCCTTGACGATCTCGGCCACCGTCCGGTCCGCGCCGTCCTTGTCGCTGGCATAGTTGACCACCACGCTGGCGCCTTCCGCGCCGAACGCTTTTGCGATGCCCGCACCGATGCCCTTGGAGGCGCCGGTGACCACCGCGACCTTTCCCTTCAGTTTTCCGTTGCTCATGATGCATTCCCTCGTTGGTTCGACGATTAGATGAGTATCGAACAACTGGGTTCAAGTCCGGCAGGCGCGATTTTTCAGAATTCGCGCTAAATCATTGAAAGGCTTTTCAAATACGCTTCCAGCACCGGCCGGTTCAGCGACAGGCGCATGAACTTGCCCTCCCGCGCGACATCCACCAGGCCCGCATTGGTCAGTTCCTTGATGTGATGGGAGAGGGTGGCCGGGGTGATCTTTTGCGCCTCCTGCAGGGCACTGCACGAGGCCGCGCTGCCGTCGCAGGCGCCGATCTGGCGCAGGATATCCATCCGGCGCGGCTCGGCGAGGGCCTTGGCGATCATTTCCATCTGGCGGGCTGTGAGCTTGGCGACGGGCATGGCGTGAAAATGGCCCGGGCAGGGCGGGGAAACAAGTGGCCGCTGCCCGCCACGGCACGGGGCCGCCAGGAAAACCGCCGCCATTTCTCTCAATACGGGGCAGCCGGCGAAACTCGTGCTAGGGTCGGGAATGACAAAAGCCAGACAGCCAACCTCGCAGTCGGCAAGGGACAGCCTTCACGACAAGCGCACGGCATTGGTCAAGGAGATGGTTGCAAAAGAGAACGCCATCCTGGATGCCAGAACCGCAACGCTTCGCGCGCTCAGGCTGGCAACCCAGTCTTCGGCGGCGCCACCGGCAAAACCCGCGAGAAGCAGGAAGCGCACCTAGCCGCGCAGGTTGGCGATCACAATTCGTGTTCCACTTCGCAGATTCCGGGCACATCGCCCCGGATGGCGATTTCCGCGTCCATGCTCGTGGGACTGAAGCCCGTGACCAGGACATCGACCGCATGACCGTCTTCCAGCAACAGGGTGGCGTTGCCGGTCATCAATGCGGCGTTGCCCAGCTCCAGGTCCGGGATGCGAATGAATCCATGAGCCTGCTTGAGGCTGCCGGCGCTGGTGGCCGTGATGTCATAATCGACGCCATCACAACATCTGCTGCGTACCAAAAGCGCCCCGGTTCCCTTGAGTGTTCCAAGCCGCATGATTACTTCCCGTAACGCGGCCACGCGGTCGCGACAGGGTCTCCACAGGCAATGTCGCCGCGGCACGGGGATCGGGTTGACATTGCGTTCTCCGTTTTTGGGGGGAAGGGCAGCGGTCTGGCTGTCTCTGATGCTGGTCATGCGTGCTGGTCATTCGCCAGGCCCGAAATGACTGTCGACGACGGTTCATGATGCACGAATGAGCGTCATTTGTCATCCATTGTGCCGCGGCAAGGATCGCCGGTTTCCTGGCTTTCCGGGAATATGTCGACGCGACCATTGCAATGCGGCGGCCAAGGACATACACATGTTGCACGTGGTTCTTGCGTCCCTGTCAGACGAAGCGCTTCTGTCTTCTGTCTCGCCCCAGCGCGCCGGACGAACCGGAAAACTTCCCTTCCAGCTATTCCTGGCCACGGCCGCCAACGCATGTCGCGCGGGCGCAACCCCCATGGTTCAAAGGAAATCAAATGACCATCGGTACCGTGAAGTTTTTCAACGCCTCCAAAGGTTTTGGCTTTATCTCGCCCGAGGGCGGCGGCAAGGACGTGTTCGTGCATGTCTCGGCCGTTGAAGCCGCCGGCATGCGCACGCTCAGCGAAGGCCAGAAAGTCAATTTTGACATCCAGCCAGATGCCCGTGGTTCGAAAGCGTCCAATCTTTCGGCCGCGTGACAATGGCGCCGGCGGCGTTCCGCGAGGCTCGCCGCCAGTTTCATTACGAAAGGGATTGTGCATGAAGGAGTTTCTCCCCACGTCCCGTAGCGCGCCAAGGCGCGATTCCGGCCAGCGTGCAGGCGACATATTCACGGCATCGGATACACGCGCGCAGCAATTGAAGAAGCAGATGGCGGCCGCCAGTGCCGCAGCGGATGCAAACACGGCGCGATTGCGGGCCCTGCGCCTGGAAAAAGAGCGCCAGGACGCCGAAGCCGGCGGTTCCGGCGCGACCGAAGCAAAGAAGGCCAGGAAGAAATCCGCCCGCCGCGTGGTTGATTGACCATGGTCATTCATACCGCCGACGAGATTGAAACCTTTGTTTCACGGTGGGCGAGCGAGCACGTCAAGACCCGCCCCAGCCCGATCAACCTGCTTCTGGAAGTGGACCGGCTGGCTTCGCAACTCACCGGGGATGCGCGCGCCAGCGGAATCAGCGGACGGGATATCTTCCGCATCATGGGCGACATCGACGTCTACCTGACCGAAAAGTGCGAGCAGGCGTCGATCGGACAGGACTGATAATCCGTCCCGGGGCGGCCTTGCGGCGGGCCAGCGGAACAAACCAACTTGGCGCGCGTTTTGTCTGCGAATGCTCCAAGGATGAACCCGCATGCCAAGCAAGAAGAGTCTGGACGCAATTGCCTTGCTGAAAGCGGGCCATCGCAAAGTTGCGGGCTTGTTCGAGAAGTACGAAAGCGCGCGCAGCCGCAAGGCCGAAATCGCGCACCAGATCTGTCTGGAGCTCAGCATCCACACCCTCATCGAAGAGGAAATCTTCTACCCCGCCTGCCGGGAGGCCGGGGTCGAGAGCGACATGATGGACGAGGCCAATGTCGAGCATGACGGGGCCAAGACCCTGATTGCTGAACTGGAGGCCGGCTCCCCCGAGGACGAATATTACGATGCAAAGGTGAAGGTGCTCTCGGAAGAGATCAGGCACCACGTCAAGGAAGAGGAAAAGCCGGGCGGCATTTTCACGCAAGCGCGGAAGGCAGATCTGGATATGGATGCCCTGGGCAAGCGCCTCGCCGTTCGCAAGAAGGAATTGACGGCCCAGTTCGAGAAACGCCTGCCGGCGCCCCGGACCCGCACAATGAAGGCGCCTCCACTCGTGCAGCAATCCGCCTGACCGGGGGAAAGCTATTTGGGGCGGCGCGCGGGCTCGCTCTTGTTGCTGAGCTCGGTGGCGGGGCTGGCAAGGGCTACATGACTATGCGGGATATACCAGACGCCTTTGGCATCCACGCACGCTATGCCGGGATAGCGCCGCTGTGCCTGGTCCGCGCGCAACTCAAATCGACGGCATGAAGGCGCGGTGTCGCTGTCCAGTTTCGCGTCCTTGAGGGAAATGGGCGGGTAAGCGCGAATCTCGAAATGCTGCGGCACGCCGGTGCTCGACCAACTGATGGGCTGATCCGACGCAGGATCTTCCAGCGCGTGGGTTATGGCCCAATCGAGGCCGACGCGGGCTTCGGTAGGCCAGCCGGCAGTCGAGGGGCGTGCCGCTACCAGAAACGGATCCCCGCTCGCTTGTTGCAGCGGCACCGCGCGGTCAGCAGCCACCGTCACAATGGAACCGTCGCTGTAGATCAGTATGTCGCCGCGCCCGAATTTCAGGGCCGATTCTTTCGGGGCGTCGTTTTGCAAGGCCGATAGCTTTTCCACGATGGCGGTGGTGAGAATCCCGTCTTCCGTCAATCTTCGGTCTTTCTGGAATGCCAAAATCGCGCGGCGTGTTGCAGGTCCGAAAATGCCGTCGGGCTTGCCGGCTGGATATCCCAGGCTATCAAGAATGCGCTGTGCCGTGGCAATCGCGCGTGGATCGGTTACCGGATTTGGTTCGCGCGCTATGGGGGGCGCGGGTTGAGGCGAGACGGCCGGCGGCGCTGGCGGCGTGGCCACCGGCACGTTCACGGGAGCATGGGTGCAGCT
>JBEHXB010000186.1:0-5352 GCA_048498895.1 Pseudomonadota bacterium | reverse complement strand
GGGCCGGCGATGCGGGCGAAATGGTTCGTCACCGCCGCGGCGTCGATGGCCTTCTGCTCATAGCCGGGGGTCAGATTGCGCTGCGACGGCACGATCCAGATCTGCAGCAGATGGCAGGTCTGGTCCGGGCTGGCATTGAATTCGGCGTGGACGATGCCGCTGCCCGCGCTCATGCGCTGGATCTCGCCCGGCCGGATGGTTCCGCCGCCGCCGGTCGAATCCTTGTGCGCGATCGCCCCGCCAAGGATGTAGGTGACGATCTCCATGTCGCGGTGCGGATGCGGCGGAAAGCCGGCGCCGCCGGCGATCCAGTCCTCGTTGATCACCCTAAGGGGCCCGAAATTTTCGTTGGCCGGGTCGTAATAGTCACCGAACGAGAAGCTGTGACGGGACTCCAGCCAGCCTGTCC
Organism: Pseudomonadota bacterium; assembly: GCA_048498895.1. Lineage (GTDB taxonomy): Bacteria > Pseudomonadota > Alphaproteobacteria > Micropepsales > Micropepsaceae > Rhizomicrobium. Next base: position 4,943 of record JBEHXB010000186.1, on the reverse strand, counting down.
TGGTCTGCCCCCGGTCCTCGGACCTGCGAATGGTCATCATTGCGTCACCTGCCGATTGCCGCCCAGCTTATATAAGCATCCCGTCAAGGCCGCCGCTTTTCGACGGCGTCCCACACCAGGGCGGCGATGTCGGCGCCGCCGAAGCGGCGCACCTCGTGGATGCCCGTCGGGGAAGTCACGTTGATCTCGGTCATATACTCGCCGATCACGTCGATCCCGGTGAAAATCAGGCCGCGGCGCTTCAATTCGGGACCGATGGCGGCGCAGATGTCGCGCTCGCGCGGGGTCAGTTCCGTGGCCTGCGGACGGCCGCCGACATGCATGTTGGAGCGCGCCTCGCCCGCGGCGGGAACCCGATTGATGGCTCCGGCGACCTCCCCGTCCACCAGGATGATGCGCTTGTCGCCCTGGCGCACGGCGGGCAGATAGCGCTGCACGATCACCGGCTCGCGGTAGAACCGGGTGAACATCTCCATCAGCGAGCCGAAATTCTCGTCATCGGGCCGCAGGCGGAAGACGCCGGCCCCGCCATTGCCATAGAGCGGCTTGATGATGATGTCGCCATGCTGGGCACGGAATTCGCGGATCGCCCCCAGGTCCGACGAGATCAGCGTGGGCGGCATGAGGTCGGGGAATTGGGTGACGAAGAGCTTTTCCGGCGCGTTGCGGACCTCCTTGGGATCGTTGACCACAAGCGTGCGGGGGTGGATGCGTTCCAGGATGTGGGTGGCGGTGATGTACGCCATGTCGAAGGGCGGGTCCTGGCGCATCAGGACCACATCGGCCGCCGACAGGTCATAGACGAAAGGCGTGCCCAGGGCGAAATGGTCGCCCTTTACCGCGCGCACATTCAGCGGATACACACGGGCGCTGACCTGGCCGTCCCGCAAACTGAGGTCGCGCGGCCCGTAATACAGAAGCGCGTGTCCGCGGCGCTGGGCTTCCAGCGCCAGGGCAAATGTGGAATCGCCGCCGATGTCGATCTTCTCGATCGGATCCATCTGGATCGCGACGGTCAGCACCATGATATCCTCACCTGGAAATTCATCTCAAAAACCCGGGCGCCATACATCGCGGTGATGCACCGGCAAGGCGCGCGGCGCCACCGCGACGATGTCGAAGCGCATGCCCCGTGTCGCCAGACCGGGCCGCGCGGCCAGATATAGGTTGGCGGCACGGGCAATGCGAGTCCGCTGCGCGTCCAGCACGCTTTCGGCGGCCAGGCGCGCATGGGCGCGCGCCTTGACCTCGATGAAGCAGACCGGGCCGAAGGGCGCGGCCGCCACCAGGTCGATTTCGCCCGCATGGGTTTTCACCCGCCGGGCCAGGATGCGGTAGCCTTTCAGGCGCAGCCACAGGGCGGCAAGGCTTTCGCCGGCGCGGCCGCGGCGTTCCGCCGCTTCACGATTTCGCATCGTCTTTCAGCTCGAGGGCGCGATTGTAGACCTGCTTGCGGGATACGCCGGTCAGGGCGGCGATCATCTCGGCGGCGGCCTTGACCGGCATGAAGCCCAGCGCCTGGGCCAGCGCCGCATCGATCAAGGCAAGGTCCGGCTCGGCGTCCAGCGGCGGGCCCACCACGATGGTGACTTCGCCCCTGGGCGCGCCGGCCTGCGCGTAATGCGCCGCCAGTTCGCACAAAGTGCCGCGCCGCACTTCTTCGTGCCGCTTGGTCAGCTCGCGCGTCATCGCCGCGGGGCGGTCGCCCAGCACCTCGGCCATGGCCGACAGGCTTTCGGCCAGCCGCTGGGCGGATTCGAAAAAGATCAGGGTGGCCGGCACGGCGGCCAGTTCGCGCAGCCCGCCGGCCCGCTCGCCCGCGCGGGAGGGCAAAAAACCCGCGAACAGGAAGCGGTCGGACGGCAGGCCCGACAGGGTCAGCGCGGTCAGCACCGCCGAGGGGCCGGGCACCGCATGGACGGGAAGGCCGGCGGCCAGCGCCTCGCGCACCAGCTTGTAGCCGGGATCGGAAACCAGCGGCGTGCCGGCGTCGGAGACCAGCACCACCTTCTGCCCTGCCGCCAGACGGGCCAGGATCCGGGGCCGCATGCCGGCGGCATTGTGGTCGTTATAGGCGACCAGCGGACGGGAAATTCCATGTATCGCCAATAGCTTGGCGGTGACCCGGGTATCTTCGGCCGCGATCACGGTGGCGGCTTTCAGGACATCCAGCGCCCGCAGTGAGATATCGCGGGCATTGCCGATGGGGGTGGCCAGAACATGAAGTCCCGGCTGGATCTCGGCCCCCAATCCGCCGTGATTGGCCGCTAGGTCACCGGAAGACGAATCCCGGGATTTACCGGCCTGTTCCAGCGGCTTAAGGTCGCCCGCCCCGGTCTTTGCCGGGGTTTCCGAATCAGGACTATGTGATGATTGGCCCATCGCCTTCCCGTTTCCCTGCTGCCCCGCGCCTTCTTGGCATGGCCGCCCTCTGCGCGACAGTACTCCTGGCCCTTTCGGCCTGCGCGACCAAGCCCCCCGCGCCGACGCGTCCGCCGGTGGTGACCGCGCCGCCTCCGCCTGTCGCCAAGAACCCGCTGGACCGCGATCAGGCCAGCTTTCTGCGCCTGCCCGGCCTGCCCGACGGCACGCCCGTGCGGGTGGGCGTGATCCTGCCCCTTTCCAGCAGTTCGCCGGCGACGCGGGGCCTGGCCCAGTCGATGCTGAAGGCGGCCGAAATGGCCATGTTCGATTCCAAGAACCGCGGCATCCTCCTGATGGTCGGGGATGAGGGCAATGGCGGCGCCCAGGCCGCCGAGGCGGCGAAGGGTCTTCTGGCGCAGGGCGCCGAGGTGATCGTGGGGCCCCTGTTCGGTGCGTCGGTTGCGGCGGTGGCGCCGGTGGCGCGCGACCGCGGCGTGCCGGTGCTGGCCTTCTCGACCGAGCGCAGCGTGGCGGGCAACGGCGCCTATCTGATCAGCTTCCTGCCGGAGAACGAAGTGCGGCGGGTGGTCGGCTATGCCGCCTCGCGCGGGCACGAGAAATTCGCCGCGCTGATTCCGCAGACCGCCTATGGCGATCTGGCGCAGAGCGCCTTCCAGAATTCCGTCCAGGCGGTGAAAGGCCAGGTGGTGGACATCGAGCGCTTCGCGCCGCGCAGCGGTGCGGTGATGGCGCCGGCAGGCGCCGTCGCCAAGAGCGGCGCCGACGCGGTGCTGATCGCCCAGGGCGGCCCGCTGGCCAAGGAGATTGCCCCCACCCTTCAGTTCGACGGCATGGGACCGGGCAAGGTGCAGCTGATGGGCACCGGACTCTGGGATGACGCCTCGCTTCAGAGCGAGCCGACGTTGCAGGGCAGCTGGTACGCCGCGCCATCGCCCAACGCCGATGACGCATTCGCCAGCCGCTATCGCGCCACCTTCAATTCGGCGCCGGCCAACCTGGCCAGCCTCGCCTATGACGCGGTGTCGCTGGTGGCGCTGCTGGCGGAGGGCCAGCCCTATCACCGCTTCACCCAGCGCGCGCTGATGGATCCAAACGGCTTTGCCGGCGTGGACGGCATTTTCCGCTTCAACGCCGACGGCACCTCCGAGCGCGGGCTGGCCGTGCTGGAGATGACGCCGATGGGGCCGGTGGTGGTTTCACCCGCTCCGACCACTTTCCAGGGGAAGAATTCGTAGTTTAACCCCCTCTGTCGCAACTCGGTCTGCCTGCGGCAGACCCATCGTTGCGACATCTCCCCCTTCCTGGTGCTGGCGCACCGAAGGGGGAGGATGTTCGTGCGCGCTGTACGAGTGTTCGTTGCCGCAAACAGAGGCCCGCCTCCCCCTTATGCGCGCAGCGCATCCAAAGGGGCAGGTGGTTTCAGCGTGCGAAGCCGACCTCTTGGAAGGCGAGCGAAAGCTGAAACCGGAGGGGATTCAATTTAAAAGCTCCGCGATCACGCGGTTGAGCAGCAGGCGTCCGGCGGGGGTGGCGGCGAGGATGTCGCCGTCCAGTTTCAGGAAGCCCTGTTCGGCCAGCGCGGCGATGCGGGCCATGGCGGGCCGCTTGCCCCAGCGCCGTTCATAGGCGGCGAGGTCAAGTCCTTCCGAGAGGCGAAGATTCATCAGCAGATGCTCGCGCGCGGCGTCGGCGTCGCTGACGGCGGTCATCTCGTCAAAGCCGTGACCCTGTCTTCGCACCGTGTCGATCCAGCGTTCGGGCAGGCGGATCGCGGCGGTGGCGGTGCGGCCGGCAGGCGAGGAGATGCGGCCATGCGCGCCAGGCCCCACGCCCGCATAGTCGCCATAGCGCCAATAGATGAGGTTGTGGCGGCTTTCCTCGCCGGCGCGCGCATGATTGGAAATCTCGTAGGCGGGAAGACCGGCGGCCGCGGTCAGTTCCTGTGTCGTTTCGTAAAGACCGGCGGCGAGGTCTTCATCGGGAATCCGCAGCCTTCCCTGTTCGTACAACAGCGCATACGGCGTCTGCGGCTCGATCGTGAGCTGATAGAGCGACAGGTGCGACGTGCCCAGGGACAGCGCCTGTTTCAGCTCGCCGCGCCAGTCCGCATCGCTCTGGCCGGGACGGGCATAGATCAGATCCAGCGAGACGCGGCGAAACCGCTTCATCGCCATGGCCAGCGCGGCGCGCGCCTCGGCCACGTCATGCAGGCGGCCCAGCGCCTTGAGGTCGGCGTCATTGAGCGCCTGCACGCCCAGCGAGACGCGGTTCACGCCCGCCGCGGCATAATCGGCGAAGCGCGCGGCATCGGCCGATGCCGGATTGGCTTCCAGCGTGACTTCCACATCATTGGCCATCGGCCAGAGGGCGGCGATCTTCTCCAGCACCCGGCCAGCGCTGCGGCCCGCCATCAGCGAGGGCGTGCCGCCACCGAAGAAGATGGTGCTGACAACCGGCGTGCCTTGCTGGTGCGCCTTCACCCAGGCAAGTTCGGCAAGGATGGCGTCAATCCAGCCGTCTTCGTCGATGCTGGCGCGGACATGGGAATTGAAATCGCA
>JBEHXB010000185.1:0-5357 GCA_048498895.1 Pseudomonadota bacterium | reverse complement strand
GGGGCCGAAAGTGTCAGTCTCGATGCGGGTCTTGGAGTTGTCGGTCATGGCGCGCCCTGGCGGAAACGCGGCGTTAGGCGTGAGCCGGACCGCCGCCAAAAAATGTCAGCGCCCCGGTACTATTTCTTGCGGAAAGAGTCGAGACTCACCACCTCGCCCGGCGCGGTCTTTTCCGGCGGCTTGGCGATGGCTTCTTCGGCCCTCTCCCCCATCTCGCCATTGGAGCCCTGGCCGGCGGGCACGACGACCGGGCCGGGCCCCGCCGCCTGTTTCTCGCTCTCGGTGCGGAATTGCAGGCCGAATTGCACCCCCGGATCGAAGAAGGCCGTCAGCGCGCTGAACGGAATGTGAAGCGGCGCGGGTAATTTCTTGAAGGTCAGCGTGACCTCGAAGTAATCCTCCTTCACCTTCAGCGCCCAGTACTGGTGCTGGATGATGATGGTCATCTCGTCCGGATACTGCTCGCGCAGGAAATCGGGAATATCCACGCCCTCGGCATGGGTCTTGAATGTCAGGTAGAAGTGATGGGCGCCGATAAGCCCGGACTTTTCTATCCTGCGCAATGCTTCACGGACCACGCCGCGCAGCGCCGCGTCTGTCAAAGCCTGATAGCCGATGAAATCCTTTGCCATTGTTGACCCAAGACTAAGCGCCGCGCGGCCCAAGTCAATCACGACCCGACAGGCCGGCGGCTCGGCTCGCAAAAATTCCTGACTGTGACAAAGGAACAAAAGCATCCGGCGCGCCGTTGTGAATGGGCCGGTCCGAGGGCTTTTCCGCATGAAAATCGCACAGATAGCGCCCCTCGTGGAAAGCGTGCCGCCGCCGCTTTACGGGGGTACCGAACGGGTCGTCTCCTGGCTGACCGAGGAATTGGTTGCCATGGGCCACAAGGTCACCTTGTTCGCCTCCGGCGATTCGCGAACCGCCGCCGAACTGGAAGCGGTCGTGCCCAGGGGGCTTCGCCTCAGCGGCATTCAAAACTCCATCCCCTACAACATGATCATGCTGGACCGGGTGGCCGCCCGCGCCCACGAATTCGATATCCTGCATTTTCATATAGATTTCTTTCATTACCCGCTGTTCCGGCGGATGGCGCACAAGACCTTGACGACGCTGCATGGCCGCCAGGATCTTCCGGAGTTGCCCGACATCTATCGTGCGTTTCCGCACATGCCGCTGGTATCGATCTCCGCCCATCAGAGAAAGCCCGTGCCCCCGGTGAACTGGCTGGGCACGGTCTATCACGGCCTGCCCGAGGCGCTGCACAGGCCCGGCCGGGGCGAGGGCGGCTATCTTGCCTTCCTGGGCCGCATCTGTCCCGAAAAGGGCCCGCTGGAGGCGATCGAGATCGCCCGCCGCGCCGGCATGCCGCTCAAGATGGCCGCCAAGGTCGATCCGGTGGACCGCGACTATTTCACCCAGCAGGTACAGCCGGTGCTCGACGCCAGTCCCCATGCCGAGTTCATCGGCGAGATCAGCGACGACGACAAATCCGAGTTCCTGGGCAATGCCCGGGCGCTTCTGTTTCCCATCTCCTGGCCCGAGCCCTTCGGCCTGGTGATGATCGAGGCGATGGCCTGCGCCACGCCCGTGGTCGCCTTCGCCCAGGGCGCGGTGCCCGAAGTCGTGGAGCAGGGCCTTACCGGCTTCGTGGTGGAGAACGTCGAACAGGCCGCCGCCGCCGCGCGCCAGTGCGGCCGTCTGTTCCGTCCCTCCATCCGTGCGCGCTTCGAGGAACGCTTCAGCGCCTTTGCGATGGCGCGCGAATACGTCCACATCTATGAACAATTGAATTTGTCCCAGGCGGGCCGCGAAGTGGTTGCGGCCTGAAGAGGCATCTGCGAGGAAACGATGGAGGCACGCGACCTCCCCGGTCCGCCCGACGATATTTCCAGTTTCTATATTCAGGCGACGGAATCGATACAGGAGCGTTGGCCGCGCACTCTCAAGCAGGGCGATACCTTCGCCCTGTTCGATGCATTCGGCGACGTCGTCAATCCGGGCCTGACGCCGGGCGGGCTGTTTCACCGCGACATGCGGTACCTGTCGCAAATGCAGCTTCTGCTTTTCGGGCACCGGCCGCTGCTGCTGTCCTCGGGCGTGGGAGGAGACAATATCGTCCTCACCGTGGACGTGACCAACCCGGACATCTACCAGGATGGCGCCATTGTGCTGCCGCGCGAGATTGTCTACCTGCGCCGCTCGCGCTTCCTGTGGCAGGGCGCATGCCGCGAGCGCATCATGCTGCGCAATTTCGACACCAGGGCGCAAAGCCTCTGGGTCAGCCTGAATTTCGCCGCCGACTTCGCGGACCTTTTCGAAATTCGCGGGATCAAGCGCGCCCGCCGCGGAAAGATGTCGGCGGCGGTACTCGGCAAGGACCGCACCATGTTCCGCTATGTCGGCCTCGATAATGTCGAGCGCCGCACGGAGCTCTGCTTTGATCCGCCGCCGCGCCAGCTCACCCGCAACCAGGCCGTCTATGTCCTGACCCTGGCGCCGGGCGAGAAGATGACCATCGACGTCTGCATCCTTTGCGCGGGTGCCGTCCTGGCCCGGTCTCAGGGTTTCGCGCAAAGTTACCGCGCCGCGCGCCGGGCCTCGGGCCGCGCCGCCGACCTGGGCGGCAGCGTCACCTCAAGCAACCAGTTCGCCAACCGGATGCTCAGTCGCGCCGGCGCCGACCTTGCCATGCTGATCACCGACACGCCGCAAGGGCCGTACCCGTATGCCGGCACGCCCTGGTTCTCCACCCCTTTCGGCCGCGACGGCATCATCACGGCGCTGCAAATGCTGTGGCTTGACCCGGAGCTGGCGCACGGCGTGCTGCGCTACCTGGCGGCCAGCCAGGCCAGGGCCCTCGATCCGCGGACAGATGCCGAACCGGGCAAGATCCTGCACGAGACGCGCGCCTGCGAGATGGCGGTGCTGGGCGAGGTGCCGTTCGGCCGCTATTACGGCAGCATCGATTCCACGCCGCTTTTCGTGCTGCTGGCTGCGCGCTACTACGAGCGCACCGGCGACGAGGCAACGATCCGCGCGCTCTGGCGCAATATCGATGCGGCGCTTGCCTGGATCGACAATTACGGCGACCGCGACGGCGACGGCTTCGTCGAATATTACCGGGAAAGTGAAAATGGCCTGACCAACCAGGGCTGGAAGGATTCCATGGATTCGGTGATGCACGCCAATGGCGAGCTGGCCACCGGTCCCATCGCCCTGTGCGAGGTGCAGGCTTATGTCTTCGCCGCCAAGCGCGGCGGCGCCATGCTGGCGCGGCTGCTGGGCCTGGAAAGCCGCGCCATGGCGCTGACGGCCGCCGCAGAAGCGCTGCGCCGCAAGTTCGAGGAGCAATTCTGGTGCGAGGATCTGGGCACGTATGCCATGGCGCTGGACGGCGACAAGCGCCCCTGCAAGGTGCGAAGCTCCAACGCCGGCCAGGTTCTGTTCTGCGGCATCGCCAGTCCGGAAAGGGCCGAGCGGGTGGCCGACTGCCTGATGTCGCGCGACATGTTCACCGGCTGGGGCGTGCGCACCCTGTCGTCGGAGGCGCCGCGCTTCAATCCCATGTCCTACCACAACGGCTCGGTGTGGCCGCACGACAACGCCCTGATCGCGCTGGGCCTGGCGCAGTATGGCTGCAAGCGCGCCGTGTCGGCCCTCTTTGAGGGTCTGTTTGATGCCGCCAACCACATGGAGATGATGCGCATACCCGAACTGTTCTGCGGCTTTCCCCGCCGGCCCGGCGAGCAGGCCGTCCCCTACCCCGTCGCCTGCGTGCCCCAGGCCTGGGCGGCCGGGACGCCGCTGATGGTGCTGCAGGCCCTGCTGGGGGTGCAGGTCGACGCCATCGCCCGCGAGGTGCGGGTCATCAAGCCCCGCCTGCCCGACGGCGTCTCCTCGCTCAGCATCACCGGCCTGGATGTCGCCGGCTGCACGGTCGACCTCGACTTCGAGACCGTGCGGGGCAATCTGGTCATGGTCGCCGCCAGCAATTGCGGCGAGGGGATCAAAGTGATCGTGGAGGCTTAGAGCGCCGCCCGCTTCCCCGCCCAGGGCGCCGCCTGCTCCAGCTGCCCGGCCAGCCGGAACAGCCCGGACTCATCACCCATCCGCCCGACGAATTGCAGCCCGATCGGCAGGCCCGACTGGCTCCAGGCCAGCGGCACGGTCATCGCCGGCTGGCCGGTGATGTTGAAGGCCTGGGTGTTGCTCATGAAGCTGAACAGCCGGTCGACATACTCCTCGCGCGGACCGCCGCCGCGCAGCCAGCCGACCGGCACCGGCGGGCGGCCCATGGTCGAGGTCAGCAGGATGTCATAGGTCTCGAAATACCGCGCCACCGCCCGGCCGAAGGCGTGGGCGGTCTGGATGGCCTGGATGTAGGCGCTGGCCTTGACCCCCTCGCCCTGACCAGCGAGCGCCAGGGTGAGGCCCTCGACCTCGCCCGGCTCGACCGGACGACCCCGGCGGCGGCCCTCGATCTCTAGGGTGGCGGCGATGCTGGGCGCGATAACCTGGCCGGCGGCGGCGCGGGCGCCGGCGAAGTCGGCCTCGGGCTTGGCCTCGACGACCTCGTGGCCGAGGCCCTCGAGCAGCCTGGCCGTCTCGCGCACGGCGGCGGCGCATTCGGGGTCGATGTCGACGCTGGAGAACGAGCCGGCGAAGAAGCCGATCCGCAGCTTGCCGGGATCGCGCCCCACCTCCTGCGCATAGGGCCGTTCGGGCGGATCGCGCCAGTAGGGATCGCCCGCCACCGGCTGGCAGACGGCGTCCAGCAGCACGGCGCTGTCGCGGACGGTGCGGGTCACCGCGTGCTGGATCGAAAACCCGCCCCAGCCCTCGTTGGCCGGCGCGAAGGAAACCCGGCCCCGGCTGGGCTTCATCCCGAAGAGGCCGGTGCAGGAGGCCGGGCAGCGGATGGAGCCGCCACCGTCGCTGGCATGGGCCGCCGGCACGATTCCCCCAGCGACCGCCGCCGAGGCCCCGCCGGACGAGCCCCCCGGGGTGTGGTCCAGGTTCCAGGGATTGCGGCTGGGCCCGAAGGCTTCCGGTTCGGTCACCGGCTCCAGTCCGAACTCGGGGGTGTTGGTCTTGCCGAAGATCACCAGGCCCGCCTTGCGGTAGGCGCTGACGATGTTGCTGTCGGCCGGCTGGACGACGTCCTTGAACAGCTTGGAGCCGCCCGAGGTCGGGGTCCCGGCGACATTGGCGCCCAGGTCCTTGATGAGATAGGGCACACCGGAGAGCGGCCCGTCGGCGGGCGTCTCGGCCCTGGCCCGGTCGGAGAGGTCGAGGGTGAAGGCGTTGATCTTCGGATTGACCTTGGCCATCCGCGCGATGGCCGCATCCAG
>JBEHXB010000184.1:0-5373 GCA_048498895.1 Pseudomonadota bacterium | reverse complement strand
ATCACCAGAAGCGCCAGCGCGAAGGTCACCGCGATCTGGCTGGTGACGGTGAAGCTGCCGGGCACCATGCCGAAGAAATTGGAGAAGAGGATGAAGATGAACAGGGTGAAGATGAAGGGGAAGAACTTCAGGCCGTCCTCGCCGCTCGCCGAATGAATCATGTTGGCGACGAATTCGTAGGACAGTTCGGCCATCGACTGGCCACGCGTCGGCACCAGCCGGCCCGGCTTGACCGCCAGCGTCAGGAACAGCGAAGCCGCCACGGCCACGATCACCATCAACAGGGACTGGTTGGTGAAATAGATGGGATGACCGGCGATATGCAGCACCGGGTCCGCGATCAGCGGCTTAACGGAGAACTGCTCCATCGGGTTCAGGACCACGGACTATTTCTCCTCATCGGATTGCGCCTTGGCCTGTGCCCGGGCGATTTCCGCGTTAATCTCGGCTGCCGCGCGCATCACATTGCGGATTCCCGCCGCCGCGCCCAGCACAAAAAACACAATCAAGAAGGCCGGGCGGGTGTGAAATCCAAAATGGCCGAACAGCCAGTCGATTCCCCAACCCAGGCCGCCTCCCACGATCAGCGCCGCAACCATCTCCGTCGCAAAGCGGAACGCGATGCCCGATTGGCTTGGCGGTGCGGGCTTCCGCCCGGCCGTACGCCGCATCTGGAGCTTGTCGAGCCGCTTGCCCAGCTCGGTCAACTTGTCCGGGTCCGGAGCCGTCAAAACCGTCTCCCAAAGTCCGAAAAAAACCGAAAATCCGGCCTTCGCGGCGCTTCGAAGGCGCGCGGACCATAGGGTTGACCCAATTTGCTGTCAAGAAAGACAGATTTAGCATAAGCATCTGATTATATTGTGAAAATGTGCCGTGCGCATTATGTCGCGCGCAATTTCTGGAAGCATCGGAAGATCGCTTCGTTCCGGACGCCCAGGTCATGGCGCGGCCCTGCGGCGGGCTGCTGCTACTCCGCGGCGATCTTCTCGGCTTCCGAGAGGGAGACCGACACAAGCTGGCTGACACCGCGCTCGGCCATGGTCACACCGAACAGCCGGTCCATACGGCTCATCGTCAGGGCGTGGTGGGTGATGACCAGGAAACGGGTGCCCGACATCCTGGTCATTTCGGCCAGCATTTTGCAGAACCGCTCGACATTGGCATCGTCCAGCGGAGCATCGACTTCGTCCAGTACGCAGACGGGCGCGGGATTGACCAGGAACACCGCGAAGATCAACGCCATCGCTGTCAGCGCCTGTTCGCCGCCCGACAAAAGAGCCAGGCTCTGCAGCCGTTTGCCTGGCGGACGGGCGAATATCTCCAAGCCTGCTTCCAGCGGATCCTCTGATTCGGTGAAGGTCAGGCGCGCTTCGCCGCCTTCGAACAGCTTGGTAAACAGTTCCTGGAAGTTCTGGTTCACCTTCTCGAATGAAGCCAGCAGACGTTCGCGACCTTCCCGGTTCAGGCTCTGGATGCCGCGTCGCAAGCGCTCGATGGCCCCGGTCAGGTCGTCACGGTCAGCGGTAAGCGCAGCCATGCGCGCTTCCTGTTCGGCGGCCTCCTCCTCGGCGCGCAGATTGACGCCGCCAAGCTGTTCACGCTCGTGCTTCAGGCGCTCGACACGTTTTTCCGCCTGTTCCAGTGGCGGCAGTTCCTCGCCTTCCTTGATTTCGGCACGTTCTGCCAATTCGGCCGGCGAACACTCCAGTTCGTCCTGGATACGGGCCTTCAGTTCCTCGATACGCTGGACGGCGGCTTCCGACAGTGCTTGGGCGCGGGCGCGTTCTTCACGGGCCGCCGACAAGATGGCTTCGGCGTTCTTGGCTTCCTTGTCGGCCTCGGCCAGCATGTTTTCGGCCGACTGGCGGGCATCGGCCGCTTCGTGGCGCGCGGCTTCGGCCAGGGCGATGGCGTCCATCAGGGCGTTTCGGCGCTGCGCGATCTCTTCCGGCACCTTTTCGGCGGTGTTCAGCTCGACAGCCAATTCCTGCTGCCGGCGCACCAACTCGGCCATTTTGTCGGCGGCGGCGGCGCGGCGTTGCTCCCAGCGCCCCTGTTCCTCGGCGATTGCTTTCAGACGGGTGCGGCGGCCGTCCACTTCACGCCGCAGCGATTCCAGATTCGCACGGGCTTCCGTGCTTGCGGTGCGTGCTTCGGCGGTCTTTCCGCGTGCGTCGGCCACATCCTGGTTCAGGGCTACGCCATCGCCCAGTTCGTCCAGTCCGGCAACCGCCTGGGCGCGTGACTCTTCGGCGGCTTCGACGGACTGGGTGAGGCGGCGGATCTCCGCTTCCAGCGAGGCCAGTTGCGAGGCGCGTTCGGCGGCGGCGCGGGCCGCGCGCGCGGCCAGGTCCTGGCTCGCGATCAAGGCCTGTTCGGCCCTGCGTTCGTCACCCTCGGCGGCGCGCACTGCTTCGCGCGCCGCATTGGCGGCGTCGCGGGCGGCAGAATATTCGGCGAAGCGCGCGGCTCGAATTTCACGCGCGGCGGCGGCTTCGCTTTCCAGCTGCGTCAGGCGGTTGCGCTGCGCCAACCTGATGGCCGAGGGCGAAGGTGCATCGGCGCTGGCGATAAAGCCATCCCAGCGCCAAAGATCACCGCGTGCCGACACCAGGGCCTGGCCGGGCTTCAACTGCTTTTGCAGCACCGCACCCTGGTCGGGAAATACCAGGCCGGTCATTGCCAGGCGGCGGGCGAGCGCCGATGGAGCCTGGACGAAATTGCTCAGCGGCTTGCTGCCCTCGGGAAGACTGGCATCGAACTCAAACGCGCCCAGATCGCGCCAATGATGGGGGGAGGAGTCATCCAGTGGCGCCTGCAGGTCTTCGCCCAGCGCCGCGGCCAGCGCAGCTTCATAACCGGACTGTACGTTGACTGCATCAACCAGCGGCGGGAACAATCCTTCGCCCTCTGGATGCAACAGATCACCCAAGGCCTTCACTTCGGCGGACAGGCGCTGCACTTCGCGCTCAGCCACTTCCAGCGGGTCGCGCGCCACCACCTCGGCCGCCTCGGCATCGCTGCGGACGGTACGGGCGGTTGCCGCGGCGGCACGGGCGCTTTCCGAGACTGCGCGGGCGCGTTCGGTCTCGGCTTCCGCGGCATGAACGTCGGGCGCATCCTTGGCCGCTTCCAGCGCCCGGTCCAGCCGCGCCTGGGCGTCTGACAACTGGCCCTTGCCGGTTTCGATCAGAGCTGACGCCAGATCGCGGCCTCTCTCCAGGCTTGCCTTGCGGGCGTTCCAGTCTGCCAGCTCTGCGGTCAATTTCTCCAGCAGACGCTCAACCTCAGCCAGGGTCTGTGCGAAATCCCCGGCCAAGGCTTCAGCCGCGCTCACATCTTCGTTGGCTCGGGCATCCGCGGTGGTCAGGTCTTCGGACTCACTCGCCAGCCGGGCGAGAGCGGTTTGCGCATCCTGTTCAAGCGCCTGCTCGCGCGCGGCGTCGGATTCGCCCTGGGTGATAAGCAGGCGCACACGCTGGGAGGCCTCGCGGGCGCGAGCTTCCTCGGCGTCCAACTGCTCGCGCTGGGCGATAAGTCGGTGATGGGCGGCGGCCTTCTCGGCCTCCGCCTGGCGCAGAGGCGGCAGGATGGCGGCCGCTTCGCTCTGTGCGGTGGAGGCTTGCACGGCGATCTCGGTGGCGCTGGCGACATTGGTAGCGGCGACCGTCAGTTCTTCCGCTGCACTGGCAGCCTTGGCTTCAGCGGCGATCCAGCGCAAATGGTGCGCCAGCGCCTCGGCCTTGCGGATATGGCCAGACAGGTTGCGGTACCGGGCGGCTTGGCGAGCCTGGCGCTTGAGGCTTGCCAGCTGGCCCTCGACCTCGCGGATCACGTCTTCCAGGCGAGACAGATTGGTTTCGGCGGCGCGCAGGCGCAACTCCGCCTCGTGGCGACGCTGGTGGAGCCCGCCAATGCCAGCAGCCTCTTCCAAGATGGCGCGGCGTGCCAACGGCTTCTGCGAAATCAACAGGCCAATCTGGCCCTGACGCACGAACGCCGTTGAGCCTGCACCGGACGAGGCGTCGGCAAAGAATATCTGGACATCGCGCTGACGCACGTCGCGGCCATTGATGCGATAGACGCTGCCGGCCTCGCGCTCAATACGGCGCGACACTTCGATCGTGTCGAATTCAGTGTAGGCGCCGCCGGCGGTGCGGTCGGTATTGTCGATGAATAGGGTGACCTCGGCCACGTTGCGGGCTGGCCGCCCTGCGCTGCCGGAAAAGATCACATCGTCCATCTCGCTTCCGCGGATGGAGGAGGGGCGGGTTTCGCCCATCACCCAGCGCATGGCATCGAACAGATTGGACTTGCCGCAACCGTTCGGGCCGATCACGGCGGTCAGACCGGGCTCGATGAATAGCTCCGTTGGTTCAACGAAGGATTTGAATCCGGAAAGCCTGAGCCTTGTGAACTTCAACGAATCTGCGCCGCCTTTGCGCTGCTCGCTCGCCTATTTCTGTTCGGCGAGCGCCTTGTCCAAGAGTTTCGACATGGTCTCGAACGGAATGTTGCCCGATCCCTGGGACACGCCATTCAGAATGAAAGTCGGCGTGCCGGTGATGTTGTATTTGGCCTCGCCATCGCTCGCGACCTTGTTGATGCGTTCATCCTCAGCTTTGTTGGCAATGCACTGGTCGACCTGCTGGGCAGTCATGCCGGCGATTCGCCCCAACCGTACGAGTCCGCCATGAACGTCTGTAACCCCATATTCAACGTCCCATTGAGGTTGATTCCGGAATAGCAGGTCAATGAAGTCGAAATACTTATCCTCAGGCAGACAGCGGGCGATCTTCTCGGCCGCGCCGTCGTCCGGGCGCAGGGGGAACACGCGGAAAACATAGAAAATCTTGCCCGTGTCGATGTACTGAGTCTTGAGACGTCCGAAAGACTGGGCATTAAAAGCCGCACAGACCGGGCAGCTTGGCGCGGCATATTCGATCAGTACCACCTTGGATTTCGAATTCCCCAGGGTCCGGTCGGTCGGATAGATCTCATAGTTTTTATCCGATGCGGTCGCACGGGTGTCGGAAGACGAGCTCGACAGGGCATACCAGGCCACGGCGCCCAGTATGGCCAGAACGATCACGCCCACGATCAGCAGGGTTTTGCGCGACACGAGTGATTCTCCGACTTGGTTTGGTGGGTTTTCGCAGAGTTTGGCCCCCCGGTTCAATGAGTCGGGCCTTCCAGGTGCAAGCTACTGGATTTGCAGGAAGATTCAGCGAGCGCCCGCCTGGTCCAGCAGCGGTGCCAGCAATTCATAGGACAGCCCGCCCGATGTCTGGGCTTTGCCGTTGATGACGAAGGTGGGGGTGCCAGTGATGTTGTAGCGGGCTGCCCCCTCCTGGGCGGCGGCGTTGATACGGG
>JBEHXB010000183.1:0-5413 GCA_048498895.1 Pseudomonadota bacterium | reverse complement strand
ACCGATCTGCTTTGCGCCCAATGGCGGCAGCGAGGTTGCGCGCTTTGCCACCGACGGCAGCTTCCTGGCCGGCACGACGACCAACGGCGGACCGCTGGGCGGCTCCAAGGTGGCCTTTTGCACGACAAACGCCAATGCCCTCATCGTCTCCGACGACGGCAATGGCGTCGCTCTGAAGAAGCGGATCGCCTCCACCTCGGGCTGGTGGGAAGAATATTATTACGGCAGCACCCGCAAGCTGTTCACCAACACGGATGGCTCGGCGTTCAATATCAATTCGGACATTCCGTACCAGATTCAGGTCGGGGGATCGGGCGGCGTCTCGCTGGCGAGCGGCGCTTCAAGCTGGGCCGCCATCTCCGATGCGCGGTTCAAAAATGTGCGAACCGGCCAGACCGACTATCGGCCCGCGATCCAGGCCCTGTGGGTTGGCGATTTCGACTGGAAGAAGGACGGATCGTTCGGTTTCGGCGTGCTGGCGCAGCAGGCCCATGGCGTTCTTCCTGAAGGCTTGCGGGACATCGTCGTCAGCAAGCCCGCGCAGGACGATGGGACATGGACCGCGTCGGCGGAGCCGGTGGGCTACCTGGCGCTGTGGGGCGTGAAGGACCTCTATGCGCTGGTTGAGGCGCTGGCGGCGCGTGTCGCACGGATGGAGGCGCGGCCGTGACTCTGGTCGAGGAATGGAAACAGGCCTGGCGCTGGATCTCGGTGCAGGCGATGGCGGCGACGGCGGCGATCCAGGCGGTGTGGGCCTCGCTGCCCGACGATCTGAAACAGCATCTGCCGGGCAGGCTGGTGACGGCGCTCTCGCTGGGGCTGCTGCTGTTGGGCATCGGCGGACGGCTGGTGAGGCAGGAGCGGAAAAGATGATCGCGGCGCTATGGGGATGGCTGACGGGGAACGCGGCGGGGCCGATGGCGAGCGCGCTGGCGCTGCTGCTGGCGGCCGGACTCATCGGGCAGACGGTGCGGATCGATGGGCTGCCGCTGGTGGGCGGCGGGTTCAAGGCCGAAATTGCCGGGCTTCAACAGCAGCTCGCGGCGCGCGATCTGGCGGACGCAAAGGCGCGGGCTGATGCGCTGGCGGCGCGCCAGAAATGGATCGCGGCGGGCGAGGCCGAAGCGCGCGCCCATCTGGCGGCGTCGGCGGCGACCAGCCGGCAGATCGAAACCATCGTGGAGAAGGTGCCTGTCTATGTCGGTGAAAAAAGCAATGCTGCTTGTGTTGTGCCTTGGGGGGCTGTCAGGCTGCTCGACGCCGCCGCCAGCGGCGCCGGACTTGATGCTGTCTCCACCGCCATCGCCCCCGGCCAGCCTGATGACGCCGCCTCGGACGTTACGCTGTCTGAGGCTGTCGCCCTGCTGGCTACCGACCTCGGCATCGCACGGGACAATGCGGACCAGTTGACCCGGCTGGAAGCAGCCGTCCGCAAAAATTAGAAGCCCCCGCGCCAGGAGACACGGGGGCTTCACTTGACGGCTTGAGGTCCTATGGGGAGGGGCAAACCACGGACTTCAGGCCCCAAGATTCCTTGTCAGATCACAGACGCATCACGCCCATGAAGGCGCCGGTCCACGGATCGATCCGCACCAGCGCGACACGGCCGAAGCGGTCATGGGTGCGCACCACATAGCGGCCGCCCAGGAAATAGGGCTCGCCGATCATCCTGTAATGGTTGGCCCACAGGATGCGGTTGACGCGGGCGCGCTCGACATAGTGGCGATGCATGTCGTGACGGGCGATGCGATGATCGATACGGTCGATCCGCCGGTCGATGCGCGCATCCCGGTGCTCCAGCCGGTGCTCGGCCCGGTTCAGATGCCGATCAACGGGATCGGCGCTGGCGCTGATGGTCCCCGCCGCCGTGATCGCCGCCAACGCGGCTGCCGCCAGGGCTGTTTTCATGTTAAACATGTCCATATCCTTTCAATCGGTCCGGACGGGAGCGAACCCGTCCATGGCCCGAACGTTATCCCTGGGAAACTGAACTCGATCTGGACGCGGCGTTCATTGGGGGTTCATGTCGAAAGCACTAAACAAGGGCCATGCGCAGCGGTATTTTCTCCGCACTTTTCCTGGCATTTTTGACCAGTGCCGCCGCAACGCCGGCGCTGGCGCAGCGCAATGATGACCGCGACGGGATTCAGCCGCTGGACCGGCTTCTGCCGGAAATCCGGCGCCAGCATCCGGGCAATTTCTATGACGCCGAAGGCCCCCGATACGGGCCCAACGGCGATCCCCATTATCACCTGAAATGGATGACTCCCGACGGGCGGGTGATCTGGTTCGACACGGATGCGCGCAACGGCCGGGTGCTGCGCTCCTCGCCGGGGCGCGACAGATTCGACGGCAGCCGCGGGCACCAGGATTTTCGCGGCGTGCCGCCGGACTTTCAGGAGTACGGCCGTCCGGGCGCGCGCGATCCGTATGAGGACCGCTATCGCAGCCGCTTCGGCGGAAGCTTCGAATCGCGGCCAGGTTTTGACAGGCGCGGCTTTGACAGGGGCGGGCGCGGCTGGGATGGTCCGCGCGGCGGGGGCATCGGCCGCCGCGAGGGGCGTGGCCGGCGACAATAGCGTCGGCATTGGCGCCGGCGCCGCTAGGGAGAGACGGTATGCGGATTCTTCTGGTGGAGGATGACAAAGACCTGCAGCGCCTTCTGAAGAAGGCGCTGAATGATGCCGGCTATGTCGTCGACAGCGCCGAGGATGGCGAGGAAGGCCATTTCCTGGGCGAGACCGAACCTTATGATGCAGTGATCCTGGACCTGGGACTTCCCAAGATGGACGGTGTCACCGTGCTGGAGAAATGGCGCAAGGCCGGCAGGAGCTTTCCCGTGCTGATACTGACCGCGCGCGACCGCTGGAGCGACAAGGTGGCGGGCTTCGATGCGGGCGCCGACGACTACCTGGCCAAGCCCTTCTATACCGAGGAACTGCTGGCGCGGCTGCGTGCGCTTCTGCGCCGCGCCGCGGGGCTGGCCACCGCCGAGATCGAGATCGGGCCGCTGCATATCGACACGCGCGCGTCGCGCGTCACCTATGACGGCAATCCCGTCAAGCTCACCAGCCAGGAATACCGGCTGCTCGCCTATCTGGCCCATCATCGCGGCAAGGTGGTGTCGCGCACGGAACTGGTGGAGCATCTCTACGACCAGGATTTCGACCGCGATTCCAACACGATCGAGGTCTTCATCGGACGCCTGCGCAAGAAGATTGACGCAGGACTGATCCAGACGGTGCGCGGGCTTGGCTATTCTCTCGAAGATCCGAAACTGGGCGGCGCGGCCTAGGCTGCACTCGCTGTCCGCGCGCCTGATCGCGGCGGCTGCAATCTGGACCATGCTGGGCCTGGCGGCCGGCGGGGCGGTGCTGTCGGCCGCCTTCCGCGGCGCCGCGCTGGAAAATTTCGACGTCGGGCTGGAAGCGGACATGGACGGGCTGATCGCCGCCGCCGAGCCGGACCCGGAGGGCGGCCTGATCCTGCAGGGCCGCTTCCTCAATCACCGCTTCGACCGGGTCTATTCGGGCCTTTACTATCAGATCAAGCCGTCACAGGGCGGCCAGGGCCAGATCTCGCGCTCGCTGTTCGACCGCGTCATCCGGCCGGTCAATACCAGCACCAGGGGCGCGCTGACCTGGGGCACCGCGGAAGGGCCGGACGGGCAGACGCTGCGCGTGGTCTCGCGCAAGGTGGAATTTCCCATCGCCGCCACGGAAAGCCCCAATGACATGTCCAGCTACACCTTCATGGTGGCCGGGGCGCTGTCGAGCATAGACCGCCAGACGGCGGAGTTCACATCGACGCTGATATGGTCCTTTCTTCTGCTGGGGCTGGGGCTGGTGGCCGCCATCCTGGTGCAGGTGCGCATCGGTCTTCAGCCGCTCAGGCGTGTCAGTGTGGCGCTGGCGCGCATTCGCAATGGCGAGGCGCGGCGGCTGGAAGGCGAATTCCCGTCCGAGATCGCGCCGCTCGCCAGCGAATTGAATTCGCTGATCCAGCACAGCGAGGAGGTGGTGGGCCGGGCGCGCACCCATGTCTCCAACCTGGCGCATTTCCTCAAGACGCCGTTGTCGGTGCTGGCGGCCGAGGCCGACAGCCAGCCCGGCCCCCTGGCCGATGCGGTAAAGAAACAGGTCTTCTCGATGCGCCGGCAGGTCGATCATTACCTGACCCGCGCGCGCGCCGCCGGCAGCCTGGATGTGTTGGGCAACCGCACACAGGTGAGCGTGGTGCTGGACGACCTGGCGCGCGTAATCGCTCGCATCCATGCCGCGCGCGGCATCACCATCGATGCCGAATGCGACGACGCCGTCTATTTCCGCGGCGAACGCCAGGACCTGGAGGAGATGGCCGGCAACCTGATCGACAATGCCTCCAAATGGGCAGCGTCGCGCGTCAGGGTGCGCTGCCACAAGCATGGCGCGCGACTGACCATCATCATCGAGGATGACGGCCCGGGCCTGACCCAGGAGGAGCGCGCCCGGGTGGGCGAACGGGGCGGGCGGCTGGACGAGAGCATGCCCGGTTCGGGACTGGGCCTGGCCATCGTGCGCGATATTTCCAAGCTTTACGGGGGATTTCTCGTGCTGGATGCCAGCCCGCTGGGCGGGGTGATGGTACGGTTGGAGCTGCCCGCGATCCAGTAAGCGGCAACACGGCGTTAACGATGTTGCTTCTATGTTGGCAGGCGCAATTTGGGGAAAAGTGCCGCAGTGGGCATGCTTTCGGCCGACAAGAATGGATTGCTGAGGTCATTTCTCGGGGGGCTTCCCGGGCATGTCGCCGCGCGCCTTGCCATGGCGGTCGAGGTCGACCGGATGATGGAGGGCCATGCCCTTCCGCATGCGGAGATTCTGGCGAGCCTGCGTCCGGCCCTTCGCCAGGAGCATGCAAACAAGCGCGCGCCCACGCCGCTGCGACTGTTCTGTCGTCCGTTCGAAGACCTGCTGACCTCCGTGCCGCGCAAGGCCAAGCAGAAGGCCGATATCGCCCGCTCGACGCTGGAGCCGGTGTGGAACTGGATCGCCGGCACGCTGCTGCCCGACCTGGCTTCGGCCTTTGTGCATGAGACCCGCGCGCTGGTGGTGGCGCGCAAACTGGACGCGGCGATGGAGCGTACCGCCCAGTTCTGGCCCATCGCCGCACAGGCGATGCAGGAGGCGTTCGCCGACGCGAAGACCCGCAAGGCCGTGGGCGATATGCTTGGCGGCCCGATGGCGGTGGCCGATGCCGAGGAGATGGCGCTGCTGCTGTCTGCGGGCCGCGTCATGCTCAAGCTGCACGACATTCTGCCGGCGCCCGTGCCCAGCCTGACCGAGCCGCTCCTCTGGGATATTCGCGCCATCTATGACGAACTGGTGCAAAGCCAGCCCGATGTCGCGCCCTATGTCGCGGTCGTGGCGATGAA
>JBEHXB010000182.1:0-5469 GCA_048498895.1 Pseudomonadota bacterium | reverse complement strand
CAGCGCCAGGCTGGCATTGTCCTGAAGCGGTGAGGTGATGCCGCAGCGCCTTGCGGCGGCGATCACCGAGGGCACGCCGACTTCCTGGGCCAGATTCACGGTGATGGTGTTGACGCTGTGCGCCAGCGCGTCGGACAGGGTGAGCGTGCCGTAATATTCGTTGCCGAAATTGGTGGGCTTGTAGCCATTGATGTCGACCGGCTCGTCCTCGCGGGTGTCCCAGGGGCTGATGCCCGATTCCAGCGCCGCCAGATAGACAAAGGGCTTGAAGGCGCTGCCAGGCTGGCGGTGCGCCTGGGTGGCGCGGTTGAACACCGACTCGGAATAATCGACGCCGCCGATCATGGCGCTGACCGCACCGTCCGGCTTCATTACCACCACCGCCGCCTCATGGGTGCGAAGCCGCTTGCCGTTCCTGGCGATGATGCTGTCGGCGGCCTGGCGGGCGGCTTCCTGGACCTTGGGCTCGAGGGTGGTGTGGACCACCAGGTCGGCGTTGGCAGATGCGCCGGCGCGGGCGACCAGGTCCTTGGCCTGATCGGCGGCGGTATCGAGGAACCAGTTGCGCGCGTCCAGGCTGGTGCGGTCGACCACGATGGCGGGATGGGCGCGGGCATTGGCGGCCTGCTCCTCGCTGATGGCGCCGGTGTCCACCATCGCGTCCAGTACATAGCTGGCGCGCTGCTGCGCGCGCAGCAGGTCGCGGCGGGGCGAGAAGACGGAGGGGGCGCGCGTCAGCGTCGCCAGCATCGCCGCTTCGGCCAGCGTCAGGTCCTTTGCACTCTTGCCGAAATAGACATGGGCGGCGCCGTCCACGCCATAGGCGCCGCTGCCCAGATAGATGCGGTTGAGGTAGAGCTGCAGGATCTGCTGCTTGCTCAGCGACTTTTCCAGGCCGGCCGCGTCGATCAGCTCGGTCAGCTTGCGCGACATGGTGCGCTGCTGGTTGGTATAGACGATCTTGGCGGTCTGCTGGCTGATGGTCGAACCGCCCGCCACGAAATGGCCGGCGCGCAGGTCCAGATACACCGCGCGAAGCAGGCCGCGCGGGTCGATGCCGTTATGGGAATAGAATCGCCGGTCCTCCATCGCTATGAATGCGGCGGGCAGATAGGCCGGCATCTCGGCGAGCGTCAGGCGCTTGCCCACGATCGCGCCGCGATGGCCGATCTCCCGGCCCTGCGTATCCAGGAAGGTCATCGCCGACGGCCGGTTGACGGCATAAAGGTCGATGCCCGGATCGAGCGGCGGGGCGAAAAGACCCAGCACCGCCGGCGTCAGGTAGAGCGCGGCCAGCGGCAGCGCGATCGCCACCATGGCGATGGCGAAAAAGGGCGCCAGGCGGCGGGCGATTTTCTCGATCCCTGCCAAATCCAGTCCGCCGAAGCCGTCGCCAGGGCCTTGTTGGGGGTGGGACATGAGGCGGATTGCTGACCGATATTTGCGGCAGTTTCAAGGTCGCCGGGGTGGAGAGGCGCTGGAAATCGCGCCCATGTCTTGACCTTTGGCGCGGTTGAAACTTACATCGCCGCCATCTCCCGAATTGCGGTTCGAACGCGGCGCTGTCCTGAAGACGGCGGCGCCCGCCGCTTCACGGTTTCATGAATGGATTTGCCATGGTGGCGGGGCGGCGGGCCGGGCCGGAAAATGACGGGCCCATGAGCGAATGGCTGGATGCGATGGTGAAGAAACTGATGACGATCCTGGAAGCGCAGCTGCAGGCGGTGGAAACCGCCGGCGCCAAGGGTGACGCAAGGGGCCGGGCGGCCGATGCGCGCACGCTCAGCTCCCTGGAGCGTACGCTGGAACGGCTGGCGCGACTGGAACGCGAACGCGCCCAGGTGCGCGAGAAGAAGGTGGCGGAGGTTGGGAAAAGTCATGGAACAGGCCCGCGCGAGGCGCTGGAGCGCCGACTGGATAAACGCCTTGCCGCGATCGCAGAGGAAGAGCCTGCTCGAAAGCCTCAGCGAGGAGGAGGCTGAGGCGCTTCTGGCATGGCCCTACCAGGCGCGCGATGCCCAGCTTCCGCCTGCCGGGAATTGGCGCATCTGGCTGTTCCTGGGCGGCCGGGGCGCGGGCAAGACGCGCGCGGGCGCCGAATGGGTGGCCCAGCGCGTGGCCGAAGGCGCTGCGGCGCGCATCGGCCTGATCGGCGCGACAATGCGGGACGCGCGCCAGGTGATGGTGGAAGGACAATCGGGATTGCTGAACGTGGTGGACGGGCTGACATTCGAGCCGTCGAACAGCCGCGTGCTGTGGCCGGGCGGAGCCGTCGCATCGTTATTGTCGGCAGAGGAGCCGGACGGCCTGCGCGGTCATCAGTTCGACCTGCTGTGGGGCGATGAGTTCGCCAAGTGGCGCGATCCGCAAGAGGCGCTGGACATGGCGCTGATGGCGATGCGGCTTGGCGATGACCCGCGCATGCTGCTGACGACCACGCCGCGCAACATCGCGCCGCTGAACGCGCTGATGGCGGCGCCAGACGTGGCGGTCACGGTCAGCCGCACGGCGGACAACGCCGCCAATCTGGCGGACGGCTTTTACGACTCCATGCGGGCGCGTTACGGCAAAAGCGCGCTGGGGCGCCAGGAACTGGATGGCGAGCTGATCGAGGATCACGACGGCGCGTTGTGGAAGCGCGAATGGATCGAGAAGTCGCGGGTACGCGATGCGCCCGGGCTGGAACGTGTCGTGGTGGCGGTGGACCCGCCCGCCAGCAGCACGGGAGATGAATGCGGCATCGTGGCGGCGGGGCGCGCAGGCGAACAGGCCTATGTGCTGGCGGATCGCTCGGCGGGGTCGCTGACGCCGGCGGCATGGGCCGCGCGGGTGATGCAGGCCTATGCGGACTTTGAAGCCGACGCGATCATCGCCGAGGCCAACCAGGGCGGCGAGATGGTGCGAAACGTGCTGCAACAGGCCGACGCGCACGCACCAGTGATCCTGGTGCACGCCACGCGCGGCAAGATCACCCGCGCCGCGCCCGCCGCCGCGCTGTACGAGGCGGGCCGGGTGCATCACGCCGGCTGCTTCGCCGAACTGGAAGACCAGATGTGCCACTATGACGGCAGCAAGGGTGCGAAAAGTCCCGACCGCATGGATGCGCTGGTCTGGGCGCTAGCCGATCTGTTCGCCAGCCGCCGGGCCGATCCGAAGATCCGCAGGCTGTAGCGGGTGCGATACCCTCGTGCTTCGACAAGCTCAGCATGAGGAATGAAGGAATGTCCTCACCCTGGGCTTGTCGAAGGGTGAGGCGATCACAGAGGTTCCAATGTTCGAATTCTTCCGCAAGGCCGCGCCCGAAACCAAGAGCACGGTCCCCGGTGGCCTGTTCGCCCTGTCCCTGTCGGGAAGCGCGCGCTGGTCGGGACGCGATGTCGCGGCGCTGGCGCGCAATGGCGTGATGGGCAACGCCATTGCCTATGCCTGCGTGCGCAAGATCGCGGGCGCGGCGGCCTCGGTGCCGTTCCTGCTGTATGACGGCGCGGCCGAGGTGGAAGACCATCCGCTGCTGGCACTCCTGGCGCGGCCCAACGGAAGCGAGGACTGTGCGGCGCTGTTCGAGCGCTGGTACGGGTTCCTGCAATGCGCCGGCAATGCCTATCTGGAGGCGGTGAGCCTGGACGGGGTGCCGCGCGAGCTGCACGTTCTGCGGCCCGACCGGATGAAGGTGGTGGCGGGGGCGCGCGGCTGGCCGGCCGCTTACGATTATACCGTCGATGGCCGCACCACGCGCATCGCGCGCGACGGGTCGGGCTTTCTGCCGGTGCTGCATGCCAGCCTGTTTCATCCGCTGGACGATTATTACGGCCTCTCGCCGCTTCAGGTGGCGGGCGCGGCGATCGACGTGCACAACCAGGGCGCGGCCTGGACCAAGGCGCTGCTGGACAATGCCGCCCGGCCCAGCGGCGCACTTATATATAGGGGCCCGGACGGTACGCCCGGCCTGACCGACGAGCAGTTCACCCGACTGAAGCGGGAACTGGAAGACGCCTATCAGGGCGCATCCAATGCCGGCCGGCCGATGGTGCTGGAAGGCGGACTGGACTGGAAGGCGATGGGCTATACCCCGTCGGACATGGATTTCGCCGAGACCCGCAGCGTGGCGGCGCGCGAGATCGCGCTGGCCTTTGGCGTGCCGCCGATGCTGCTGGGCATTCCCGGCGACAACACCTATGCCAACTATGCCGAGGCCAACCTGAATTTCTGGCGCCAGACGGTGCTGCCGCAGGTCTCGCGCACCGCCGCCGCGCTGACGCGCTGGCTTTGCCCCCGCTTCGGCGGGCGATTGCGCGTGGGCTATGACGCCGATGCGGTGGAGGCGCTGGCCGACGCCCGCCAGGCGCTGTGGGAGAAGCTGAACGGCGCCTCGTTCCTGACCGTGAATGAGAAGCGGGCGGCAGCGGGCTATTCGCCGCTTGAGGGTGGCGAGGCGCTTTAGAAGGTGCCAGAGTCCGGCGATGTGGGAAGGCATGGAACTTATACCGGGCCGGGATTGCGGCGACTGCACGGTCTGCTGCACCTGGCCCACCATCAACAAGCCCGAGATCCAGAAGGTCTCGGGCTCGACCTGCAAACATTGCACGGGCGGCGGCTGCGCCATCTATGAGACGCGCTTTCCGGTGTGCCGCGGCTATTTCTGCGCCTGGCGCACGGTGGACATTTTCGGTGAGGAGTGGCGGCCCGACAAATCCGGCGTGCTGCCCTATGTGGAGACCGAGGGCATATCGGATGATTTCGATCTCTCCACCGGCATCGGGCTGATGCTGGTGGGCCACGCGGCGAAGATCATCCGCCAGCGCTGGTTCCAGGACTTCATCATCACCGGGGTGATGAACAACGTGCCGCTGTTCCTGTCGCTGCCCGGCCCGCGTGGCCACCAGGCGGCGACGGTATCGCTGAACACCGAGGAGATGGTGGAGGCGATCCGCCGCGGCACGGTGAAGGATGCGCTGGAGAGCGTATTGAGGATTCTGCGCGGCTGGGACTTCACGCCCGCCGTGATCACCTATTCAGGCAATGATGTGAGCACATGACTGTTATCGACAGCTTCCGGCAAACGCCGGAGAAACGCGTTCCAGCCGCCCTTGTGGCGGCTTTTTTGTTGCAGTCGGCGGGCGCCCTGTTCTGGGCGGGCAGCGCCGCCGAGCGCATCGCCGACCTGGAACGCACCGTTTCGTCCGACCAGGCCGCGATCCAGAAGGTCGCGGTGATCGAGGAACAGGTGCGCGCCATCAAGGAAAGCCTGGACCGGATCGAAGTGAAGATCGACCAGGCCCAGCCGTAACCCGCGCGAAAGCCGCGGACCCCTCCCCGAAATTGCTGCGCTATTTCGACCCTCCCTCAATGGGAGGGTGAAGGATTTCACATGGTTCAGATCGCCTATGCGCGCCGGCCGCTGGCGCGCAAACATACATTTGCGGGCCTTGTGCCGCTCGGTCCCGACCAGTTCGAGGGTTACGCCTCGCT
>JBEHXB010000181.1:0-5496 GCA_048498895.1 Pseudomonadota bacterium | reverse complement strand
GTTCGAATGCCAGTATTGCGGCGATCCCAACGACCTGACTTTCGATCATGTGGTTCCCCGTTCGCGCGGGGGACGCACCACATGGGAAAATGTCGTCACTGCCTGCAGCTCCTGCAATTTGATGAAGGGCGGGCGAATGCCTGCCCAGGCGCACATGCAGCCACGTATCCGCCCGCACCAGCCAACGGTGCTCGAGTTGCGTGAGCATGGTCGCAAATTTCCGCCCAATTATCTGCACGAGAGCTGGGCGGACTATCTGTACTGGGACAGCGAACTCGAACCGTAGGCGCGGTTCATTTGCATCCCGGGCATGTCGCTCGTCGCTTCTGGCTGCGAAATTTCCGGTGCCCGTCGCTGGAAGCGATTGGCCGGCGCGGACCTAGATTCGTTCCGAGAGCTTGATGGCGATGCGGCAGCCGGCCTTGATCGTCTCGCTGAGCAGCCTGTAGCCTGGCGCCTGCTCCGCACCCTCGTCCAGCGCCGTCCGGCGGTGTGCCGCCTCCTCGGCCCGGAATTCCGTCACGGTTGCCTTCAATTGAGCGTCATCATCGCCAAGCACGGCGATTTGCCCCGCATAATGCGCGTCGATAACCTCCTCAACCGCGGCGGTGCAGGCGTAAGCCGCTTTCTCGCCCATCGCCGCCGTCACCGCGCCAAGCGCGAATCCGGCAACGCGCCACACCGGCTCCAGCGCGGTGGGGCGCACCCGCCGCTCGTTTACCAGCGCATCGAATGTCTTCAGGTGCCTCTGCTCCTGCTCGGCCATGTGCGAAATCGTCTCGACGCTGCGCCCGGTATCCTTGCGGCGGCGAAGCACGGCAAGCTGTCCTTCATAGATGCGCACCGCGCCATATTCTCCCGCATGGTCGACGCGAATCATGGATTCGACGTCGACCTTGGCGCCGGGCATGGCCGGCTTGGGTTTGCGGGTCATGATTTTCTCATCAGAAGCACGCCGCCCAGCGCCGCGGCACCGAGCGAGAACAGCGCATTATAGGCCGCGAGCGACAGGCCGAACAGCGACCAGGTGACTGCGTTGCAGCTGACTTCAGGCGGCGGCGCGCCCGAGCCCAGCACATAAGCATGGCTGACCACACAGGCACTGGGTCCGGGCAACAGTCCCATCTGCATGCCGGTCTGATAGGCGCCGATCAATCCCGACACCGCCACCAGTACCACGGCGGCGATCGTCACTGCGCGCTGCGCGGGTGCCAGCCCAAGCAATGCACCGATCAGGATGATGGCAGCAGCAAGATACGGCGCATTGCCCCATTGCCCGGTAATGGCGACGCCGGCGGCGCCCACAACCAAGATGGTTGCAATCACCCATGGATAAGCATTCTTTTTCCACAACTGTATACCGGCAAGGCCCAGGAAGGCTGCGGCGATATGCGGCCAGCGCTGCCAATGGCACATCTCGCATGGCGCCAGGTGCGCAAGGAACTGAAAGCCGAGCGCACCCAGCAAAAGCGCCAGCGCGACCGCGCCCAGCGCCATCGCAATCCTGTCATCACGAATCATGGCAGAGAAATTTCTTCCGGTGAGTATCCGCCCGGAGTAGAAATAGCATGGTTGCGCCGCAGCATGAAATGGCTGCGCCATTGGATGAGTATCCGTATTGTTCAAAGACAAGTCATCACCCCGGCGCCGCGAGCTGTTGAAGATCGACGGTCGCCTGCTGGAAGTGAAAGTGCGGCTCAACCCGCGCGCCCGCCGCATGATTGTCAAGGTCAATCCCGCCACCGGCGAAGTCAGCGTCACCGCCCCAACCAGAAGAGGGCTGAATTCGGCGCTGGATTTCGCGCGGCGGGAGCAGGACTGGATCGCCCGGCAGCTCGCGATCGTGCCCGGGCCCGTCGCGTTGGAGCCGGGGGCCGAATTCCCCTTCCGCGGGGAAACCCATGTGATCGCCGGCGCGGCCAAGGGTCCTTCGCCGGTCTGGCGCGACAAGGGCACCATCTGGGTCAGGGGTGAGGAAGCGCACAGTCCGCGCCGCGTGCTGGATTTCCTCAAGCGCGAGGCACGCAAGCAGTTCGAGAGCCGTGCGCTCGCTCATGCCGCGGTGCTGGGGGTCAAGCCATCGCGCATCACCGTGCGCGATACCGCCAGCCGCTGGGGCTCCTGTTCGTCGGGGCGCTCGCTCTCCTTTTCGTGGCGGTTGATCCTGGCTCCTGATTTCATACTGGATTATGTGGTGGCCCATGAAGTCGCGCATCTGCGCGAGATGAATCATTCCCCACGATTCTGGGCGCATGTGCGCAGGCTTGTGCCTGAGATGGACGAAGCCCAGGCATGGCTCAAGGCCCACGGTCGCGAATTGCAGCGCTACGCTGTCAGTCGCTGACGGTCATGTCCCGCCAAAGATGCCGTTCAGGATCCGCTCCAGCGCGTCAGGCTCCTGCTTCTGTTCCGGTTGCGCTGCCGCAGCAGTCTGCACCGTGTCCGGCGCGGCGCTGGCGACCAGGGCGCTGCCGCTCAGCGGGCGCACGGGCAAATTCTGCTCCGCATCTTCCATGAAGGCGTGAAAGATGTGGGCCGGCAGACCGCCGCCAGTCGCCTTCCTCATTGGCGCATTGTTGTCATTGCCGATCCATACGCCGCAAACCAGGTCGGCGGTGAAACCAATGAACCAGGCGTCGCGATAGTCCTGGGTAGTGCCGGTCTTGCCGGCGGTTGGCCGTTCGTCCAGCCGCGCTGCCTTGCCGGTGCCGGTGGCGACCGTTTCCGCCATCAGCCGCGTCATCTGGTAATTGTTGTCCCGGCTCATCACCAGGCCGATGCCGGGCGGACTATGCCGGTACAGAAATCTGCCGGCGCGTGTACGGATGGAAACGATCCCGAACGGCTCGACCCCCTCGCCGCCATTGGCGAATGAAGCATACGCGCCGGTCAGCTCCAGCGGCGTGACGTCGGACGTTCCCAGCGCCAGCGAGGCGACTTTGGCGAGTGGCGAGGCGATGCCCAGCCTGTGCGCCGTGCGCGCAACCGCATCGGGCCCCACTTCGTTGGTCAGTTGCGCCGCCACCGAATTGGAGGATTCGGCAAAGGCCTGGATCAGCGGTACCGGCCCCTTGAAACGGCCTTCATAGTCCCGCGGTTTCCAGCCATGGATATCGACCGGGCCATCATTCATCACATCTTCTGGATGATGGCCGTGCTCGAAGGCGGTAAGATAGACGAAGGGCTTGAAGGCGCTGCCCGGCTGGCGCTCCGCATCGGTGGCGCGGTTGAAGCTGGACGTGGAGTAACTTACGCCGCCGACCATGGCGCGCACCGCCCCGTCCGGCGTCATCGCCACTAGCGCCGCCTGGCTGGCATTCAGCCGCGCACCGTCCCGTGCCATGCCCTCGGCGATGGCGCGCTCCGCCAGAATCTGGGTCTGAAGATCGAAGCTGGTCTCCACGATCAGCGGCTCGCCGGTGTTCCCGACATAATTGTCCAGTTGCGATTCCACCCAGTCGGCAAACCAGCCGGCGCCCGGCGTGCCGGTGGCGCGCACGATGCGCGGCCGCGTCGCAGCCGCCATCTGACGTGTTCTTGAGTCGATGAAGCCGGATTCAGCCATCGCCTTCAGCACCACTTGGGCGCGGGCCAGGCTTGCATCGGTATCGGCTATGGGGTTGTAGCGGGCCGGCGCCTTGACGCTGCCCGCCAGCATCGCCGCCTCAGTCAGGCTCAGTTCACCGGCGTGCTTGCCGAAGAATTTTTCGGAGGCCGCCTCGATGCCATAGACGCCGGCGCCGAAGTAAACGCGGTTGAGATAGAGGGTGAGGATCTGGTTCTTGCTGTATCGCGTCTCCAGATAGACCGCGAGCATGGCTTCCTGCAGCTTGCGCTCATAGGTGCGGCCCGGACTGAGGAACAGGTTCTTGGCCAGCTGTTGGGTCAGGGTCGATCCGCCCTGTACCACATGGCCGCTCATCATGTTCTCGAACGCGGCGCGCGCCATGCCGAAGGGATCGATGCCGAAATGCGAGCGGAAGCGCCGGTCTTCGATGGCGATGAACGCATTGGGCACATAGTCGGGCAGGTCTTCCACCGCCACCATCCGGCCTTGCGTCAAGCCGCGGCGCGCGATCTGCCGGCCGCGATCGTCCAGGATGGTGATGTCCCGCGAGGGCCCCTTCACCATCAGGTTGTGCACATCGGGCAGATTGGACAGGAAGTGCGAGAACAACAGCCCGGCGAAGATCACGCCCCAGGCGCCCAGCATGACCAGAATATAGGGCCAGGTGCGGACTTTTTTCGGCGGCGGTTCGCGTGGCTCGGGCGCATCGGGCGCCGGCGCACGTCTTGCCGCTTCCCGGGGGCGGATCATGCGCGCCGGGGGCACAGGACTGGACGGAGGCTTCCTCGCCATCCTGCGTTTCTAGGGACGAAAGGGTTAACGCCTGTTAAACAGTTCTAACTGTCCCTTAAGCCGGCAGAGCGGCCGGCCGCGGAATGGTGGCGGGTCAACCATGCAAGGCCGCCCGGCGCGACCATCAGAAATTCAGGCGGAAAGCCTGTAGCCGCCACCCTCGGTCAGCAATATCTGCGCCCGGCCGGGGTCTTCCTCGATCTTTTTGCGCAATCTGTAAATATGGGTTTCCAGCGTGTGCGTGGCCACCGCCGGTCCATAACCCCAGACCTCGTGCAGCAGGATCTCGCGCGACACGGCTCCCGCGCTGGCATGCAGGAACTTCAGGATATTCGTTTCCTTCTCGGTCAGGCGGACCTTGCGCCCGTCGGCCTGCAGCAGTTTGGCCGAAGGATGGAAAGTATAAGGACCAATGCGCACCGCCGCATCCCCGTCCGCCGCATGATGGGTGATCAGCGCATGGATGCGCGCCAGAAGCGCCGAAAAACGGAACGGCTTGGCCAGAACTTCGAAGCCGCCACCATCCTGGCCCGCGTCCTCGGCCAGAAGCAGGATGGGACAGGCCATGCCGCCATCGCGCAGGCGCGCCGCCAGTTCACGCCCGCTGGCGCCAGCCTGTCCGATGATGGCAAGGGCAAAAGGAAGGCCCTGGCCCGCTTCCAGCGCTTGTTCTGCGCTGGAAGCGCAAACCACTTCGTGCAGGCCTTCATGGGCAAGCTGCTCGGCCAGGCCGGCAAGCAGCACCGAATCGTCATCGGACAAAAGGATGCGGCTGGGCATGCTGGGCAGGTTCCTGTTCATGGCGATTTTAGCGTGGGGCGCCCTGGGCGGCAAAATCTGCCGCCCATCGCCCACATAACCTTATGAAATTCCAGCAATAAGGCGCAAAAAGGGCTGGCCCGGCGCTTGCTTGGCCTATCCGTCATGCTCCGGTACGACGTCCATTTCCCGACCCCCAGTGTGCCCGCCCCCGCGGCGGCGCCCCTGGCTGGGCCATCGCAGGCGCCATCCCTGCCGGCTTCCGGCAGCCCGGAACATCACGGATCGTTCTTTTCCGAGCTTCTGGACATCATCAATCCGCTGCAGCATCTGCCGGTGATCGGCACGATCTACCGCGCGATCACGGGCGAACATGT
>JBEHXB010000180.1:0-5502 GCA_048498895.1 Pseudomonadota bacterium | reverse complement strand
AAGAAGCGCTGGGGGCGCATCATCCAGATCACCTCGGTGGTGGGGGCCACCGGCAATCCGGGCCAGGGCAATTATGCCGCCGCGAAGGCGGGCCTGGTGGGCATGTCCAAGTCGCTGGCCGCCGAAGTCGCCAGCCGGAACATTACCGTCAATGCCGTGGCGCCGGGGTTCATCCAGACCGCGATGACCGACGTGCTCACCGACCAGCAGAAAGAGATGATCGGGGCCCGCATCCCGCTGGGGCGCATGGGCACGCCCGAGGAAATCGCCGCTGCCGTGGTCTACCTGGCCTCGCAGGAGGCAGCCTATGTGACCGGGCAGACCTTGCATATCAATGGCGGAATGGCAATGCTGTGACAGGAGTTTCAAAGGCTTAAGGGGTATATAGCGGGCCGTTGGCGATTGTGTTACGAACCCGCCATCCGCGAACCACCCCTGGGTGACCGCAAGCGACTTTCCGGCGCATTTCTCTGGCCGGATCTGAAATCTTAGGAGAGGCTTACAGTCTATGAGCGATACCGCCGAGCGCGTGAAGAAGATCGTCGTCGAGCATCTGAATGTCGACGCCGACAAGGTCACGGACAATGCGTCCTTCATCGAAGATCTGGGCGCCGACAGCCTCGATACCGTCGAGCTGGTCATGGCGTTCGAAGAGGAATTCGGCATCGAGATTCCCGATGACGCGGCCGAGTCCATCGTGACCGTCGGGGACGCGGTCAAGTATATCGACAAGGCCAACGCCTCCTGATCTCGCGCAAGGACTGAAGCATGCGCAGGGTCGTCGTTACCGGCCTGGGTCTTGTCACGCCGCTGGCTTGCGGGGTGGAAGAAAGCTGGTCGCGCCTGCTGGCCGGCCAATCCGGCGCCGGCGCCATCACCAGGTTCAAGGTTGACGACCTGCCGACCAGGATCGCCTGCCAGGTGCCGCGCGGCGACGGCACCGGCGGGACCTTCAATCCCGATCAGTGGGTCGATCCCAAGGAACAGCGGCGCATGGATGATTTCATCATCTATGGCCTGGCTGCCGCCAAGCAGGCGGTTGCCAGTTCCGGCTGGGTGCCCGCGACCGAGGAGGAACGCTGCCGTACCGGCGTCCTGATCGGTTCGGGCATCGGCGGGCTGGACGGCATCGAACAGGCCTCCATCCTGGTCCACGAAAAGGGGCCCAGGCGGCTGTCGCCCTTCTTCATTCCGGGCAGGCTGATCAATCTGGTGTCGGGCTATGTCTCCATCGAGCATGGCTTCAAGGGTCCCAATCACGCCGTGGTCACTGCCTGCGCCACCGGCGCGCACGCCATCGGCGACGCGGCGCGGCTGATCGCGCTGGACGATGCCGACGTCATGGTGGCGGGCGGCGCCGAATCGGCGATCTGCCGGATCGGCATCGCCGGCTTCAATGCCTGCCGGGCGCTGTCGACCGCTTTCAACGATACGCCCACCAGGGCGTCGCGCCCCTATGACAAGGACCGCGACGGCTTCGTGATGGGCGACGGCGCCGGCATCGTGGTGCTGGAAGAGCTGGAGCACGCCAAGGCCCGCGGCGCGACGATTTACGGCGAGGTCATTGGCTATGGCCTGTCGGGCGACGCCTATCACATCACCGCACCTTCGGAAGACGGTGACGGCGGCTACCGGGCCATGCAGATGGCGCTGAAGCGTGCCGGCATCGGCCCGTCCGACATCGACTATGTCAATGCGCACGGCACCTCGACCATGGCCGACGGCATCGAGCTGGGCGCGGTGGAACGCATCCTGGGCGATGCCGCCTCCAGGATCGCGATGTCCTCGACCAAATCGTCGATCGGCCATCTTCTGGGCGCGGCCGGCGCGGTGGAGGCGATCTTCTGCCTGCTGGCGATGCGCGATGGCATCGTGCCGCCCACCATCAACCTGGACAATCCGGACGTCACCACCCGGCTCGACCTGGTGCCGCACACCGCGCAGAAGCGCACCGTGAACGTGGCGATGTCCAACAGCTTCGGCTTTGGCGGTACCAACGCCGCGCTGATCCTCTCCAAGGTCTGATGCGGCGCTTTCTGCTGATCCTGGCCGTTCTGGCGCTGCTCGCGGCCGGGGCGGTGGAATGGGCCATTGCCGCCTGGAATGCGCCCGGTCCGGCCGCGCTCCGTGGCAACCAGACGGTGGTGCTGATTGCGCCCGGCACCAGCCTGCATCGGATCGCGGAATATCTGGGACAAAATGGGGTCGTGGCCTATCCCTTGGTATTCGAACTGGGGCTGCGCGTGACACGCCAGGGCGCGCAGGTGAAGGCGGGGGAATACGCCATTCCCTCCCGCGCCTCGATGAAGGCGATTGCCGCCATCCTGGTCGCGGGCAAATCGATCCAGCACAAGCTGACCGCGGCGGAAGGGCTCACCTCGCAGATGATCCATGATCTGGTGGTGAGTGACCGGGCGCTGTCAGGCGATGCCGGCCCGGTGCCGGCGGAAGGCACGCTGCTGCCGGAGACCTATCTGTTCACCCGCGGCACGGCGCGCCGCAAGATCCTGGACGAAATGAAGCAGGCCCAGCGGAAATACCTCGACGCACAATGGGCGCATCGTGCCGACGGGTTGCCTTTCGGCGACATGCGCCAGGCGGTAACGCTGGCATCGGTGGTGGAAAAGGAAACCGCCCTGCCGGAAGAGCGCCGGCACATTGCCTCGGTGTTCATCAACCGGCTCAGGATGGGCATGCCGCTGCAATCCGACCCCACCATCATCTACGGCCTGACCAAGGGCTATCCCCTGGGTCACGGCATCCGCCAGAGCGAGCTGGACAGCACCACGCCTTACAACACCTATCAATTTTCCGGCCTGCCGCCGGGGCCGATCTGCAATCCCGGCAAGGATTCCATTGCCGCCGTGCTGCATCCGGAAAAAGGCAACGACATCTATTTTGTCGCCACGGGCAGCGGCGGCCATGTCTTCTCCGACAATATTGCGCAGCACCAGCGCAATGTCGCGGCCCTGCGCGCGCTGGAACGGCGCCAGCAGAAGGCGGCGCCAGGCCAGGCCGCTCCTTCTGGGCGTGCGCCGCATCGCAAATGATTGTCGAAGCCGCGGGCCCGGTGACAGGCGTGAACCGGACGCGTAGATTGCGCGCCTCGACATCAGAGCATGATTGGATTACGGGGGCATAAAATCATGCATTGGATTGTTGGATTGTCGCGGAGCCGCGCATGAGTTTTGCGAGCATGACGGGATTTGCCGAAAGCAGCGGCAGCCACGAAGGGCTGCACTGGCGCTGGGAGGCAAAAAGCGTTAACGGCCGCGGCCTGGACCTGCGCCTGCGCACGCCGCCGGGATTCGATGGGCTGGAATTGCCGGCGCGCAAGCTGGCGGCGGAACGTTTCCAGCGCGGCTCCTTCCAGGTTTCACTGAGTGTCGAGCAGCAGGAAAATGCTCGCGGCCTGATCGTGGATGCCGCGGCGCTGGCCAGCGCGGTCAGGATCGCGCGCGAACTGGCGGCCGAGACGGGCCTGCCGCCCGCGCGCATCGATGGACTTTTGGCGTTGAAGGGGGTGATCGTCTCTGACGAGGGTGCCGCCGCCGATCCGGTGGCGCGGGCCCATCGCGATGCCTCCATCCTGGAGAGCTTGGCCGTCACGCTGGATCGGCTGGCGCATGAGCGGTTGTCGGAAGGCGCCCGGCTGGCGCAGCTGCTCGGCGCGCAGATCGCAGAAATCGAAAGATTGGTGGCGCAAGCCGCCGCGCTTGCCGCCGCCCAGCCCGCCTCGCTGCGCGAGCGGCTGAGGGCACAGCTGGCCGAGTTGCTGGACGGCACGCCGGTCAGTGAGGAACGCCTGGCCCAGGAAGTGGCGCTGCTTGCGGTGAAGGCCGATGTGCGCGAGGAGCTGGACCGGCTGGGAGCGCACGTGCAGGACGCGCGCGCCCTGATCGCGGGGGCCGCGCGGGGCCCCAATGGATCGGGCGGGGTGGGCCGCAAGCTGGATTTCCTGGCGCAGGAATTCAACCGCGAGGCCAATACATTGTGCTCGAAGTCGGCCGACATCGCGCTGACCCGCGTGGGTCTTGCGCTGAAGGCGGTGATCGACCAGTTGCGCGAACAATCCCAGAATGTGGAATAAGAATGTCAGATGAGAATATCGCGCGCCGGGGACTGATGCTGGTGCTGTCTTCTCCCTCGGGCGCGGGCAAGACCACGCTGTCGCGGCGCCTGCTCCAGTCCGATCCCGATATTGTAATGAGTGTATCGGCGACGACCCGCGCGCCACGTCCCAACGAGATCGACGGACAGGATTATTTCTTCGTCTCGCCCGACCGGTTCAACGCCATGATCGCGGCGGGGGAGTTCCTGGAGCATGCCACCGTGTTCGGCCACAAATACGGCACGCCGCGCGCGCCGGTGATGGCGGCCCTGGACGCGGGCAAGGATGTGCTGTTCGACATCGACTGGCAGGGCACCCAGCAACTCAAGCAGCAGGCGCGCGATGACCTTGCCAGCGTGTTCGTGGTGCCACCTTCCAAAGCCGAGCTCGAGCGGCGGTTGCGCATACGGGCGCAGGATTCCGAGGCCGTCGTGCGCGAGCGCATGGCCAAGGCGAATGACGAACTCAGCCACTGGGCCGAGTACGACTATCTGCTGTTGAACGACGACATCCAGCATGCCATGGGCAAGCTGGAGGAAATCCTGCGGGTGGAGCGCAGCCGCAGGACCCGCCAGCCCGGACTGGCGCGCCTTGTCCAGGACATGATGCACCAGGACTAGACGTCCAGCGCCGCCGGCAGTTCGGTCAGCACACGGCCGGTCATCGCAACGCCTCCCAGATCGCAGACGTCATGGCGCCCGAACCAGTGATAGCGATTGCGGGCAATCAGGCGATAGACGGCATCGCGCAGCGGGCGGGGAACCGTCGTCAGAAGCCGCACTGCACCCCATCCCGGCAGGACCGAGATCGCATGCAATGCCGCGTCGGAGCGGCGCCAGGCGACGTTGTCCATCACCACGGCATTAGTGTCGGGATCGTCCGGGTTGATGCCCAGTCTTTGGGCCAGGGCGCGGCCGTAAGGGGATTGGATGGGGGTAAAGCGAAAGCGCCGGGCGTGGTCGCGCCGCAAGATGAACCGCGTCCACCCCGAACACAGCACGCAGTTGCCGTCGTACAGGATGACGTTGTCGTCCGGCCAGAAGGCCGCGTCGGAACGGTTGGGATTGGCCATCAGCGGTTGTCCTGCATCGCCAGGCACAGCAGCATCAGCACGATGGCGGGGCCGGTTTTCACCAGCGCGCCCAGGGGCTCCACCCACAGTTCCGGCGTGATCAGCGCGCAGCCGGCCATATAGCCCAGCGAGATCAGGATGCCGGCGATCAGTCCGATGCGGCAGCTGCGCCGCCACGCGATGGCCAGTCCCACGCTGATGTCCATCAGGCTGGTGGCGATGGTGAAGGCGTTGGCCTGGGCCACTGTGAAGCCGTGGGTCAGCAGTATCGCGCGCGCGGGTTCGAACGCTACCGTCAATGCGATCACGCCGGAAGCGC
>JBEHXB010000179.1:0-5529 GCA_048498895.1 Pseudomonadota bacterium | reverse complement strand
GCGTGTTTCCTGAATCGCGTTCTTGCCGCGGGCGGCGGCGGCCAGTTCGCGCTCGGCCTTGTCCAGCGAAACCTGGTCGCGCCGCGCGGTTTCCAGGTCTCGCGCGCCGGTGGCTTTCAGGAAGGCGTGGTTGGCCCAGCTCAACGCCAGGGCCTTGTCGCGCAACCACACCGGCACCGGCAGCGCATCCAGGATCGCGCGGAAATCGCCGCTGGATTCTGCCGCCGCCGGCTCTTCCAGCCAAACCGCCGCCATGCCGCCCACGGCGCGGCCGCGCACCGACAACAGTTTGCCGTGCGCGTCATGCGCCTTGAGCGCGAAAGCGGCGCCGCGATCCGACAGGCCGTCCAGCGCGCCCGACAGCGCCAGCGCGTCCGAGCCCTTCAGGCAGGATTGCAGCAACTCCTCGCCATGGCTGTAGGAGTAAGGTCCGGCGCCGTCGCGGCCCCACACCACCAGCGCCTCGCGTGCCGCACCCAGAAGCGCGTCGCGTTCGCCCACAGCGGCCTTGCTGCGCGCCGTCGTCGCCCGCAACGCGCGGCGCAGGCGCCGGGCGGTGCGTTGTTCGGCAAGCGCCCACAGGCCCGCGGCAATGCCCAGGGCGACGCCGCCGCAGGCCAGCGCCGACAGCACCAGCATGTTGCCGGACTGGAAGGTGAGGGCGGCGGGCGTGGCCGCCAGCGCCGAGCCGGGCAGCGCCAGGGCGGGGACCAGGATGGCGCTGCCGGACAGCAAGCCCGTCCTGCGCCTCAGCCGCCGTCCGGCGGGCTGTTCCACCTGTCCCGGAATGGGACGCATTCCCAACTGCCCCCGTTAATTGACTGCCTGAACGGCGAATCATTGATGAATCAATAAGATAGCGTTGGGCGCTGAGTCCGCCTAGGGATTGTGGTTAATAATTTCCTAAAACCCACATGCTGGCGGCAGGGCCAGATCTTGGAGCTGTGGATAATTGACCCGACAATTCAGAAGGTTAACGAAGTCTTACTTCGCGCGGGCCGCCAACGTCCCGGCGGCCGCCGCAAGGGCCGCTGCCAAAGCGGCTCCGGACCTATTGCATCATCCGCCAGGGTGAACGGTCGTTCCAGGTCTTGAGCGCGGCTTCGGCCCAGCCAGTGCTCTTGTCCTTGTGACAGGCGTTGCAGGCGTTGGGAATTTGCTGGGCATCCGTCCGGGCGGGGGTAACAAAGTGGAACGTGTGGCTGGAGACAAACGGCCCTCCCGGCAGTTGCGGCAGGATTTTTGGCATGTGACAGGCCACGCACTGGCTGCCGGGGCTGTCCGGCTTGTGGTGGGTATGTTCTTCCAGGCTCGCCGCATGTGGCCCGTTCTGGTTGTTCAGGCTGTGGCAGGACGAACAGATTTCCGTCGCAGGCTTGCGCAACATGGCGTCATTCTCGGTGCCGTGCGGATCATGGCAACTGAAGCAGGTGACGCCGCGCGTGTACATCAGGCTTTGAACGAAATCGTTCCCCTGCATCCGGTTCTTGTGGGCGCTGCCGTCGGGATAATGGGTGAAGCTGGTTTCGCCCAGCTTGTGCGGCTCCAGTTTCCAGAAGTCGGCAAGCTTCAATCCTGCGTGATATCCCACCGCCCAGTCGTAATACTGGCCTTTGATGGGATTGGTCAGTGGCTGACCTTGTGAATGGCACTGGATGCAGGTGTCGTTGGCCTGGACATAATTCTGGCGCGCCGGATTGAGGATGTTGAACAGCTTGGGATTGCGGACGTGGTCGCTGCCCGCGCCATGGCACGCTTCGCATCCCACATTCCACTCCAGGGGCTTCCTGGTATCAATATTGTAGTCGACGGAGTGACAGCCGTCGCAAAGCGGGCCGGTGGGGCGGTTTGAGTTGTCGCCCTTGGGGTCGGGATAATGGATCGCCCACCAGTCCTGATTGTCGGCGACGTGGTATCTTGACCATTTCCTGGTCGCGACATTCCACTGTGCCGGCAGCGGAACGTAGGTATCGCCCGACTTGGCGAAGTAGCGTTGCTTCCACTTGCTGCCATAGACAAAGGCTATGTCCTTGACGGTGAAGGTCACGATCTTTGGATCGGCCTTGCTCATGTCCGGGATGATTGCGTCGGGATGGACCCGGGGATCGCGCACGATGTTGGCCATGCGGGTCTTCGACCAGCGGGCATAGATTTCCTGGTGACATCCCTGGCAAGCCTTGGAGCCGACGTAATGAGCGGCCAGCACAGCGGACGTCTGCCGGCGCACCACGTCTTCGTCTCTGGGTCCGGTGACGATGGCGAGATGGCGGATATAGCTTACAAGCTGCCATACCTGCCGGTCGGGGAAATTCCACGCCGGCATGGCCGTGTTCCGGATGCCGTTGCGGATATGGTAGAAAATCTCGCCGTCGGGCATCGACAGGGCTGCCTGATGCAGGACCGGCGGGCGGGGGAAGGTGCCTGCGCCGATCTCGGTTCTGCCGCCGCCGTCATAGGCGTGGCAGATTTCGCACTTCTTGCGAAACAGTTCGCGGCCGGCGGTGATATCCGCCTCGGATATTTTCGGGCCCAGCGGATTGACCGCCGCTTTGGCGCTGTCGGGTACGCTGTGGTGCAGCAGCCACGTGGCGATTTCGCTCTCCGCTCGCGAAGGCTCCTTGTTGGCTTTCGACAGCCCGGGCAGCAGCAGGCCATAGGCCGCCCCCGCCGCCACGCACAGCAGGATGATGGAGATGCCGAGTTTGCCCGCCCTGGATAGCCGCATTGCGTTACCCCACACCGCCCGCTGCGGCCCCACCACCGCAACGGTCCCCGCCTGGCTTCAGCGGCAACGGTAGCTAAATCCGGCTGCGTGCCGGATGCAAGGATGAATGGCGCAAGGATGAATGCGGACGGAGGCGGCGAAGCCCCCCCGGCGGCGGGGCCGCCCAAGAAAATGAGCGGCTCCCGACCGGTCAGTAGCGATAGGTATCCGGCTTGAACGGGCCCTGCTTGGGCACGTTGATGTAATCGGACTGCTTGGTGGAAAGTTCGGTCAGTTCCACCCCGATCTTGCCCAGGTGCAGGCGGGCGACCTTCTCGTCCAGCTGCTTGGGCAGGGTATAGACCTTCTTCTGGTACTTGCCCTGATTCTTGAACAGCTCGATCTGGGCCAGCGTCTGGTTTGTGAAGCTGGCGCTCATCACGAAGCTGGGATGGCCCATGGCGTTGCCCAGATTCACCAGCCGGCCTTCCGACAGCAGGATAATGCGCTTGCCGTCGGGGAATTCGACCTCATCGACCTGCGGCTTGACGTTGTGCCACTGGAAATTCTTCAGCGCGCCCACCTGGATCTCGCTGTCGAAGTGGCCGATGTTGCAGACGATGGCGCGGTCCTTCATGGCGCGCATGTGATCGACGGTGATCACATCGACATTGCCGGTGGCGGTGACGAAGATGTCGGCCCTGGGCGCGGCCGTTTCCATGGTCACCACCTCATAGCCTTCCATCGCGGCCTGCAGTGCGCAGATGGGGTCGACTTCCGACACCATCACGCGGCAGCCGGCCTGGCGCAGCGAAGCGGCCGAACCCTTGCCCACATCGCCGAAACCGCAAACCATCGCCACCTTGCCGGCCATCATCACGTCCGTGCCGCGGCGGATGCCGTCCACCAGCGATTCGCGGCAGCCATAGAGGTTGTCGAACTTCGACTTGGTGACGCTGTCATTGACGTTGATGGCGGGAAACAGCAGCTTGCCGTCCTTCTCCATCTGATAGAGGCGGTGCACGCCGGTGGTGGTTTCCTCCGACACGCCCTTGATGGAATCGGCCAGTTTGGCGAACCAGCCCGGCTTCTCCTTCAGCGTGCGCTTGATGAGGGCGTAGAAGACTTCCTCTTCCTCGTTGGACGCGGTGTCGAGGAACGCGGTGTCGCCCTTTTCGGCGCGCAGGCCCGCATGCACCAGCATGGTGGCGTCGCCGCCGTCATCCAGGATCATGTTGGGCAGCCCGCCGTCGCCCCATTCCAGGATCTTGCGGGTATAGTTCCAGTAATCGACCAGGCTTTCGCCCTTGATCGCGAAGACCGGGATCCCGGCGGCGGCGATGGCCGCGGCGGCGTGGTCCTGGGTCGAATAGATGTTGCACGAAGCCCAGCGAATGTCGGCGCCCAATGCCTTCAGGGTTTCGATCAGCACCGCGGTCTGGATGGTCATGTGCAGCGAGCCGGCGATGCGCGCGCCCTTCAGGGGCTGGCTGGCGCCGTATTCGGCGCGGGTCGCCATCAGGCCGGGCATCTCGATCTCGGCGATGTTCAGTTCCTTGCGGCCCCACTCGGCGAGGGAAATGTCCTTGACGATGTAGTCGTTGAATTCTTTGGGGGCCATCGGGGAATCCATGACAAATTGCGCGACCGCCTATAGCGCGGCAGGCGCGGCTGGGCAAG
Organism: Pseudomonadota bacterium; assembly: GCA_048498895.1. GTDB lineage: Bacteria > Pseudomonadota > Alphaproteobacteria > Micropepsales > Micropepsaceae > Rhizomicrobium. Next base: position 1,145 of record JBEHXB010000179.1, on the reverse strand, counting down.
AAAGATATAAAGAAATCTGCATATCGTTATTCCAGCGGGCAAGCCCGGCCGGAATAATCCCACGACCCGCAGGAATTGCAGGAAATCTCAGGGCCCCTCGACCTGATAGCCCGCCTTGCGCAGCAGGGCGGGAACGCCTTCCGGCCCGGCCAGGTGGCCCGCGCCCACGGTGATGAAGAAACGGTGCCTTTGGCTCAGCATGGCTTCGATCCGGGGGACCCAGCGGGCGTTGCGATCGTCGAACAGCGCCTTTTTGGCGGCGGGAAAATCGGCCATGTCCTCGGCCACGATCCGGGCAAGGCTGTCCTGGTCTCCGGCCTCCCAGGCTTTCACCATCGGCTGAATAACCTCTTCGGTGCCGGTCAGGTCCGACAGCCCGGATTCGAATTCTTCCAGTTCCAGCACCGGATCGTCCGGCGCCAGCAGCGCGAACTGCTGGTCGATGGTTTCCAGATAGCGCATCGTCTTGCCGGTTTTGCGCGCCACATCCATCAGCACCAGGTCGACACCATCGCCGCTGGCGAACTGGTGCTGGCCCAACTGGGCGAACAGGATCTGCAATCCCGCCAGCCACGGCCGCTCGCGGTTCACCTGTTCGGGCGGCAGGCCGGCCGCGGCAACCGCGCTGTCGAACTTTTCCTGCGCGTCGGGATGGAGCAACCCGCGCAGCGACACACCCTTGGGCAGATAGCCCTTCTCGGCGATCAGCTGGCGGACCCGCGTCATGCTGGCGGCGTCCTGCGAGACTTCGAAGACGAAGACATCGGCCTTGCCCATCGCCGCGTCGATCTGTGGTGTGCGCCAGGCGATGCCGGGCGGCAGGACATGCACGGAACCGAACAGCCAGGCCTCGCCGGCCGGGCCCTTCACATGCCAGAGGGAAGGATTGGCCTGGGTATCCGCGCCAGCCGGCAGCGCAAGGAGGAAAGCGAAGAAGAAGGCCAGCAGGACTTTCATCGGTTGCATGCCGCCACGCCGGCCGGGCCGCTGCCGCACCGCCGGCAGGGCGCCGGCGTCATTCTTCACCGAACTTGGCTTCCACCAGGGCGAGGATCGCCTTCATCGCCTCGGTCGCGTCCGTTCCCTGGGCCGTAATTTCGACCTCCTTGCCCATCGAGGCCGCCAGCATCATCAGTCCCATGATG
>JBEHXB010000178.1:0-5547 GCA_048498895.1 Pseudomonadota bacterium | reverse complement strand
ATGGGTCGGCGAAGCCGACCGAGCTGCCGACGGAGGGGGTCAACAAAACCGAATGGGTGCTCTTTACTTCCGGCACGACGGGCGAACCCAAGATGGTGGCCCACACGCTGGCAGGCCTGACCGGCGCGATTGCCCATCCTCCCTTGCGCGGCGGTGAGCAAAGCGCCAGCTTTGCGAACGCAGGCGCGGGAGGTGCCCGTAGCATCGCTCGCGATGCGCAGGGCGGAGGGGGGCAAATTGTCTGGAGCACTTTCTATGATATCCGCCGCTATGGCGGCCTGCAGATTCTTCTGCGCGCGCTCCTGGGTCACGCGTCGCTGATCCTGTCCGACGCCGGCGAGGATGTGGCCGACTTCCTGACGCGGCTGGGCCGTCACGGCGTCACCCACCTGACCGGCACGCCCTCGCACTGGCGGCGCGCGCTGATGAGCCCCGCCAATGCCGCCATCGCGCCGCGTTATGTGCGCCTGTCGGGCGAGATCGCCGACCAGGCGGTGCTGGACAGTCTGAAGGCGCGCTTTGCGCACGCCGCCATCGGCCATGCCTATGCCTCGACCGAGGCCGGTGTCGGCTTTGAAGTCACCGACGGGCTGGAAGGTTTTCCGGCCAGCTATATCGGCCGTCCCGGCGCCGTCCAAATGAAGGTCGAGGACGGCCGCCTGCACCTGCGCTCGCCGCGCACCGCATCGACTTATGTCGGCGGCGGGCCTGCCCTGCGAAATGACGGCTGGGTCGACAGCGGCGACATGGTGGAACAGCGCGGCGAGCGTTACTATTTCATGGGCCGCACCGGTGGAATCATCAATGTCGGCGGCCTGAAGATAAACCCGGAGGAAGTTGAAGCGGTGATCAACCGCCAGCCAGGGGTGCGCGCCAGCCGCGTCTCGGGCCGCAAAAGCCCCATCACCGGCGCCATCGTGGTCGCCGATGTGGTGCTGGCCGATGCCGCCAATGACAATGCGACGTTCCGCGAAACCATCCTGGCCGCCTGCCGCGAGGCGCTGCCCGCCTTCAAGGTCCCGGCCATGCTGCGCGTGGTGCCGTCGCTGCCACTGACCGCAGGGGGAAAATTGAGCCGCCATGCGTAACGTCCTGATCACCGGTGGCACCCGCGGCGTCGGCCTGGCCATCGCCACGAAGCTGGCGGTTGACGGCTTTCGCGTTTTCGCGCTGGGGCGCAAGGAAAGCCCTGCGCTGGCAAAGGCCATCGCCGATGCGCCATCCGGGGTGGTGAATTTCGTGCCGTTCGACCTGGCCGATATCGGCGTCATCCCCGACCTGGTGCGCGAGATGAAGACCGAACACGGCCCGCTTTACGGCCTGGTCAACAATGCCGCGCTGGGAACCGAAGGCCTGTTGTCGAACATGCACAACTCCGACATCGAGAAGCTGATCCGGCTGAACACGCTCTCGCCCATCGTGCTGACCAAATATGCCGTTCGCTCCATGATGACGGCGGGCGCGGGCCGTATCGTCAATATCAGCTCCATCATCGGTTCGACCGGCTATTCCGGCCTGTCGGTCTATGGCGCGACCAAGGCGTCGATGCTGGGTTTCACCCGCAGCCTGGCGCGCGAAGTCGGGCGGCTGGGCGTGACCGTCAATGCGGTGGCGCCGGGTTTCATGGATACGGAAATGACGGCCAGCCTGAAGGAAGCCGACCGCCGGAAGATCGCCTCGCGCAGCGCGCTCAAGCGCCTGGTCGAGGTGGAGGACGTTGCCGCCGCCGTCAGCTATCTGATGAGCGACGCGGCGAAGAACGTCACCGGCACGGTGATGACGGTGGATGCGGGCAACACCGCCTGACGCCCGATTATTTCGGGTCCTGAGTGCGTCGCTCGTCGCTCATGGGCGTCTTTGCCCACATCGCTCCTCGCTCCTGCTCAGGCCCCGCCTAATCGGGCGTCACAGATTCAGCGCCGCGCGCACGCTGGCGGGCCAGTTTGCGGTCTTCGCTCCGTGGGTGATGAACATTGCCACCGCCAGCCGGTCCATCCCGAAGGCGACGCAGCCGGTGTGCATCAGTTCGCCCGCGCGATTGTGCAGGCCCCAGACTTCGCCGAAATGTTCCTTGTGATAGTTGAAGCTCATGCAGGCAGTGGGGGCTTCGGCCGAACGCACCGGCACCAGAAGCTCGAACTTCAATGTATCCTCGCGCTGCTGGCTGGCCATCAGGGCGCCCACGCGGCCGAAGAAGGGATCGTTGGCGACATCGACGCGATAGGAAAGGCCGGCCGCGTCCGCGATGCCCTTGGCGCGCTCCACCCACGGATCGCGGAAGGCCTGCACCTGGCCGGGCGTGCCGATGCGGACATATTCGCGCATCCGGAAGCTCTGGAAGCGGTCCACCTGGCGCGACGGTTCGCGACGGAAACAGTCCGCGGCCACGTCGAAGACATAGCCGCTGTCCGGCACCGGGCCGCGTTCGGCGGCGATGGGATAGACGGGATAACAGGCCGCCGGCGCCAGCACCAGGTCGGACGGCTTGAGGTCTTCCGTCCAGTCGCCGCCCGCTTCATGCTTGCCGGCCGAGCGGGTGATTTCACGCTCGCTCCCGGTCAGCGTTGAAATCGCGCCGATCAGATTGGGAAAGCTGTTCAGATAGCCCTGCTTTTCCAGGCTGGCGCGCGGCATCACTGGCGGAAAGCGGAACACTTCCGCGCCATCGGGGCGGTGGCGGCTGATCAGCGCGGCCAGCGCTTCCACGACGTTCTCATATGCGCCGGTGCGGCCGTAAACCCCGTCGACGCCGGACGGCACGAACAGCTTCGACGCGATGGCGTCCAGATGATCGGGCTCGAAGTGATGCGCGCAACATTTGTGGACCGGCGTGGAAATGTTCATGGGTCTAGTCCCGGATGGCGGCGGGCACGTCGCTGAGGATGGTGGCGGTGGTCAGGCTGGAGAGAATGCGGTCATTGTTGATCATGATGGGCGAGGACAGCACATCGCGCAGGCTGCGCCCGATGCTGACATCGCCGTCGTTGCGATAGCCGGACAGGCCGGTGGCGCGCATGGCGTTCATCACCGTCTTCACCGCCAGTTCCGAGGCGTCCACCTTCAGGAGGTTGATCGCGGTCTGGAAGTCGATCGCCGCAAGCGCCTGGGCGTCGTGAACGCAGGCTTCATGGCGCGCCAGCATGGCGCCGACCAGGGCACGCAGGGAGCGCAGGTTGGCCTGGGCCTCGACGAAATGCGGCACGCCGGGCGGCAGGCTGCCACCGCGCTGGGCCTTGCGCATGAATTTGCGCGCCCGGTCCACCGCCCCCGCGGCGATGCCCGCCCATACCCCCGACCACATCAGGTGGGCGCTGGGCACCATGCTCTGGCTGTGAATGACGGCATACGGCACCGGCATGATCTGGGCGGGACTGCCCACCGCTTTCAGGCTGAAGCCGGCGCTGCAGGTGCCACGCATGCCCAGCGTGTCCCAGCCGCCGGTCTTTTCCAGCACGTAATTCTTCTTTTCGAACACCACCAGGACCTGGTCGCTGGCATCGGCCTCGGCGTTGCGGCGCGCGGTGGTCACCACCGCGTCGGCCTGTTCGCCATAGGAGATCACGCTGGCGTCGCGCACCAGAAGGATGCGTTCGTCGGCCGCCTGAACCGGCGCTTCGGAAGCGCGAACATTGCCGCCGCCCTTGCCCTCGGTCGTCGAGGACGCCAGCAGCAGCTGCTGCTCGACCATCCGGCGCATGAAGTCGCGGTGCCATGCGCTTTCCATGCCGTGATGAACGATGCAGGCCGCCTTCACCTGGTGCATCGCGAAGATCATGCCGGTCGAGGAGCAGGCACGGCCCAGCGCATAGCAGATGTCGACGACATCGCCGGTCGACGCCTCTTCGCCGCCCATCGTCGCGGGCACCATGATGCCAAGCAGCCTTTCGCGCTTCAGCGCGTCCAGGGCTTCCTGGGGAAAGCGCGCCTGGCTGTCCACCGCGCCGGCGTGTTCGGCGGCCACGGCCGCAGCGCGCGAGGCCCGGTCGGTCAGGTTCTCCGCAAGCGGGCGGGGGGATTCGCCGCCGTGATTGGCGATCGACTGGGCAATGTTCGGCATGATGCGCGCTCTTGGCTGGAAGCTGGGCCGGAATCTGGCGCCGAGATTATCGGTCAAATCTGAAACAAGGATGAACCGGCCCCATCATGGTAAGCAAAGCGTAAAGCGCGGCGTGGAGCATTCGCGCAACCAATGATTTACGCCTGGCGGCCTAGATTGGCATCCGTCCCTCGGAGCCATTGATGTCGCCTACCGAACGCATTACCGCAATCGCCGCCCGGATGCTGCTGAAGCGCGGCGTCACGACGAGTCCCGCCCGCGGCGACAACCTGCGCAACGCCGGCCTGACCTCGTTGGATATGGTCAACCTGATGCTGGCGATCGAAGCAGAGTTCGATATCGAGGTTCCCCAAAGCGCCATGACGCCCGAGAATTTCGACACCGTGGCCGCCATCGAGAAGCTTGTCTCGATCACTGCCAGGGCGGCTTGAGACATTTGCACCTGTTTATAGCGAAAGCCGCCATGCCGCTGGATCGCCACGCGAGACGCTTTTTGGAAATGCTGGCCGCTGCCGGGCGAAGCCGTGGCCGCTATGGGGATGTGGAGGACCGCCGCCGTGCCCTGACCAGCCTGGCCGAACTGGTCGATCCGCCGGGCACCACGCCGATCGGTGGCGTGCGCGATCATCTGCTGAAGGTCAGCGACGGGCACATTACCCTGCGCACCTATTCGCCCCTGGAGACGCCCCAGCGCCTGCTTCCGGGCATGGTGTTTTTCCATGGCGGCGGCTGGGTGGCGGGAAATCTCGAAACCCATGACGGCTTCTGCCGACGCCTGGCCAACGAGACGGGCTGCCGCGTGATCGCGGTGGATTATCGTCTGGCGCCCGAACATCCCTTTCCCTTCGCCTTGTCCGATGCCTGCACCGCGCTCTCGCATGTCTTCGCTCATGCGCGCGAATTCGGCGTTGACGCCAGGCGGCTGGGCGTCGCCGGCGACTCCGCGGGCGGCACCCTGGCCGCGGTGGTATGCCGTATCGCGCGCGATGCGATGCGCCAGGGCCGGCCGGCGCCGGCCATCGCCTTCCAGCTTCTGGTCTGCCCGATCCTGGATGTGCATGGCGAAGCCGCCTCGCGCCGCGAACTGTGCGAAGGCTATTTCCTGGACGGCGAGACGCTCAGCCGCGACCTGGAACTCTATGTCCCGCCCGGCCATGATCTGGCCGACCCGCGCCTGTCGCCCCTCTGCGCCGAGGAATTCGAGGATCTGCCGCCGGCTTACATCCATACCGGCCAGTTCGATCCCTTTGGCGACGAGGGCGAGGCTTATGCCCAGCGGTTGGGCGGTTTCGGCGTGCCCGTGCATGGGCGCACGCATCCGGGCATGATCCACTATTTCTATTGCATGCCGCGCATGATCCCCTACGCGGGCGAGGCGATGCGCATCATCGGGGCCGAAATCCGCTATGCGGTGCAATTGCCAGTGCCCGAACGCCGGGCTCAAAGGCGGATACGGCCGGTCCTGATCCGCGCGTAAAGCGCGCCATCCA
>JBEHXB010000177.1:0-5560 GCA_048498895.1 Pseudomonadota bacterium | reverse complement strand
GACCTCTACCAGACGATCCGCTCGGGCGTGTCCGGCACCCAGATGCCCAGCTTCGCACGGCTGCCATCCGACGATGTCTGGCGGGTCGTAACCTACATCAAGAGCCTGTCGGGCGGCTCCGCAGCCACGGCCGCACTGCCCGGCCAACCCGCGCACGGCGAGGCATTGTTCTTCGGCGTCGGCAATTGCACCAGCTGCCATGAGATGAATGGCAGAGGCGCGGCCATCGCCGCCGACCTGTCGGACGAAGGCACCAAGGCGCCCGCGGCGATCAGGAACGGCGTGCTGCACAAGCCCCAGCGCCGCTTCGGCCCGCGACCGCACTTCGCGGATGTGACGATGAATGACGGCTCGCGCCGCAGCGGCCTTGTGGTCGCCGAGGACAGTTTCGCCATCGCCCTGGAAGCCGACGGAAAATTCACCACCCTGGACAGGAAGGATGTCCGCGAAATTGCCAGCCGCGATGCGACGCCGCAGGACATCAATCTGACACCGGCCCAGGTGGACGACCTGGTCGCCTATCTGGCCCAGCACAAGAAGCGCGACTTCACGCAGACGGCGAAGATCACGCCCGCACCGGTCCTTGGCTACGCGCGCATCGCAAACGCCAAGGCCGAGCCGCAGAACTATCCCACCTATTGGGGCGACTATCTGGGCCACCATTTCAGCGCGCTGGACCAGATCACCAAGGCCAATGTCGGCCAGCTTCAGGCCAAATGGGCCGCCCCGCTTCCCGGCCAGTCGGCGCTGGAATCGCTCCCGCTGGTGGTGGATGGCGTGATGTACGTCTCCGGGCCGCCCGGCGATGTCTATGCATTTGACGCAAAGACCGGGCTGCAGCTTTGGAAATTCCACCGCAAGCAGGACATCGTCAATCCGTACCAGATCAATCCCTCCAACCGCGGCGTGGCAGTGCTGGACGGGCGCGTCTTCTTCGGGACCCTGGACGACAACCTGATCGCGCTTGACGCCCATACGGGCCGCGAATTGTGGGAAGTGCGTGTTGCCGACACGATGGAAGGCTTCACGCTCACCGGCGCGCCGCTGGCGGTGAAGGACAAGATCATCGTGGGATCGTCGGGCGGCGAGATGGGCCTGCGCGGCTTCCTCGATGCCTATGATCCGGCGACCGGCAAGCGGCTGTGGCGCTTCTACACCACGCCCGGACCGGGCGAGGCCAATTTCGGCAGCTGGCCCGGCGACACATGGAAGCTGGGTGGCGGCGGCACATGGCTGACCGGCAGCTATGATCCGGCGCTCGACACGCTCTACTGGAGCGTTGGCAACCCGGCACCGTCCTTCAACCCGGACGGCCGCAAAGGCGACAACCTCTACACTGACAGCGTGTTGGCGCTCGATCCCGATACCGGCAAGCTGAAATGGTACTACCAGTTCACGCCCAACGACTCCCATGACTGGGATTCGGAGGAAGATTTGGTGCTGGCCGACCAGCTGGTGGACGGCAAGATGAGGAAGCTTCTGCTGCACACCGACCGCAATGGCGTTTTCTACGCCCTGGATCGGGAGACCGGAAAATTCCTCTGGGCCAAGCCTTTCGTGAAGGTCACATGGGTCACCGGCTGGGACAAGAACGGCCGCCCCATCGTCAACCATGACACCGATGCCACGCCGGAAGGCAAGATCGTCTGGCCGGCGACGGGCGGGACAAATTTCCAGGCTCCGTCCTATGACCAGGACAACACCACGCTCTTCGTGCAGACCAACGAGCAGCAAGGGTGGGCCAACAGCGGCCCCGCGGTATTCGAGCGCGGCAAACTCTATACCGCGCGCGGCAGCGTGGTGCCGCCGCCGGGACCAGCGCCCAAACCGGCGGTCAAGGCGATCGATACCCGCAACGGCGACATAAAATGGACCACGCCACTGGCGGCACCCAGCCTTTCGGCGGGCGTTCTGGCCACGCGCGGCGGCGTGGTGTTCGTCGCGACGACTGAGGGTCAGTTCATGGCGCTGGACAGCGCAACCGGCAAACCGTTGTGGAATTTCCGCACGGGCACGCGCATGAGCGCCTCACCGATCAGTTACGCCGTCGACGGCAGGCAGTATGTCGCCATCGCTGCCGGCAACATGCTTTATACCTTCGCGCTTCCGCAGGTGACGCCATGATGCAAGCGCCGGCCGGTTCCGCCGGCCCATCCCTGATTGTCGTGATGGGCGTCGCGGGATCGGGCAAAACAACCATCGCCAGCGCACTGGCCGAACGGCTGGAAGTTGCCTTCGTGGAAGGCGATGCACTGCATCCTCATGCCAATGTCGAGAAGATGGCCAGCGGCACGCCGCTGACCGACGAGGACCGGTGGCCCTGGCTGCGCGCCATCGGCGCCACCATGGAATCGGAGCGGCGCGTCGGCCGCGGCGTGGTGGTGTCCTGCTCGGCGCTCAAGCGCGCCTATCGCGACTGCATCCGCAGCATGGTCAAGGGTCCGGTGCGCTTCATTCTGCTGAATGGCCCGCGCGAACTGATCGCACTGCGCATGGCGGGCCGCAAAGGTCATTTCATGCCGCCCGCATTGCTCGACAGCCAGTTGGCCACGCTGGAGCGACCGGATGCCGATGAGGATGCGATAATCCTCGATATCACGGAAACAGTCGGACAACTGGTAGACGAAGCCTATGCGGCCGCGAAAGCGCGGCCGGCAGGCGGCATGCCGGATGCCCAGGTGGGGAGAACGGCGTGACCGGGAAACCGACGGTGCTGACCCTGCCGTTCCTGGCGCTCTTTCTGCTGGCCGCGCCGCTTGCGCTGGCGCAGGACGCCGCGCCGGAGAAATTTCCCACTCCACCGCCCAATGTGACGGCACAGAACAGCATCATCGGGCCCTCTTACGCAAATGCGCCCGAGACCGTGGCCAATCCGCAGGTGCCGCAGGGCAACATCTTCGAATTCGTGATGTATTCGGACGAGAGCAGGATCTATCCGGGGATCGTGCGCATCGCGCGGATGACACGCGACAAATTTGGAAACTATGTCGTGCCGGCGGGCGGGCTGTCCGCTCCCGGCCCCTATGAACGTCATGTCTTTGTCTACATTCCCCGGCAATACAAGCCGGGCACGCCCGCACCTTTCATGGTGGTCCAGGACGGCCATTCCTATGTGAAGCGGATGGTCGACATGATGGACAACATGATCGCCGCCAGGCGCTTGCCGGCGATGGTGCTGGTGTTCGCGGACTCCGGCGGCAGCGACGCCCAGGGCTCGGAGCGCGGACTGGAATACGACACCCTGTCCGACCGCTACTCCAACTGGGTGGAAGAAGAGTTGCTGCCCGCGGTGACCAGGAAATATGGCGTCACCTTTACCGCCGATCCGGAAGGACGCGGGACGCTGGGCGGAAGCTCGGGGGGCATCGCCGCCTTCACGATGGCGTGGTTCCATCCCGAGCGCTATCACAAGGTGCTGAGTTATTCGGGTACCTTCGTCAACCAGGCCTGGCCGGTCGATCCTTTAACGCCGCGCGGCGGCTGGGAATATCACGACCATCTGATCGCCCAGGCTGCGAAAAAGCCCATCCGCGTCTGGATGGAAGTGGGCGAGAAGGACAACCGGTTCGATGCGCCCGAAGACACCTGGCACAACTGGCCGCTGGCGAACAACCGCATGGCCGCGGTGCTTGCAAGGAAGGGCTATGACTATCGCTATGTCTTCGCCATGGGGGCCGGTCATGTCGACAACCGCGTGGTGATGCAGACCCTGCCCGCAGCCATGGAGTGGCTGTGGCGGGATTATCCCAGATGAAATTTGGAGGCCCGCCAGCGCGCGGGCCCGGCAACGAGGAAACGGGGGACCAATGATCGACCGAAAGACCTTCATCCTGTCGCTTCTGGCGGGCACCGCGCTTACCGCGGCGTCGACCGCGGCCGGACCGGCACTGGCGCAGCCGCAGGCGACCAATCCCGAGCTGCCGAAGTTCCCCACCCCGCCGCCGTCCGTGACGGCGGAGAACAGCATCATCGGCCCGGACTATGCCAACGCGCCCGAGACCGCGCCCAATCCAAACGTGCCGCAGGGCGACGTGTTCGAATTCGTGATGTATTCGGACGAGAGCAAGATCTATCCGGGCATCGTGCGCATCGAGGGCGAATTGTCCGCCAAGCGCGATCCGTACGGCAATCGCATGGCCTGGCCGGCCGATCAGCTCTCCAGGCCCGGGCCTTATGTGCGCCACGTCTATGTCTACATTCCCAGGCAGTACAAGCCGGGCACTCCTGCGCCTTTCATGGTGGTGCAGGATGGCCATTCCTACATCAACCGCCTGGCGCCGACATTGGACAACCTGATCGCGGCCGGCAGCGTGCCCGCCATGATCATCGTGGCGCCCGATTCCGGCGGCAGCGATGCCCAGGGCTCCGAGCGCGGGCTGGAATACGATACCCTCTCGGACCGCTATTCCAACTGGGTAGAGCAGGAACTGCTCCCCGCCGTGTCGAAGAAATACGGCGTGACGTTCACCAGCGATCCGGAAGGGCGCGGCACGATGGGCGGATCGTCGGGCGCGATCTGCGCCTGGACCATGGCATGGTTCCATCCCGAGCGTTATCACAAGGTCCTGTCCTATTCGGGCACCTTCGTGAACCAGGCGTCGCCCCAGGACCCCAGGACGCCGCGCGGCGGCTGGGAGTATCACGCCACCCTGATCCCCAATTCCCCCAAGAAGCCCATCCGGATCTGGATGGAAGTGGGCGAAAAGGACCTGCATTTCGACGATCCGGAAAACACCTGGCACAACTGGCCGCTCGCCAACAACCGCATGGCGGCGGCGCTGAAGAAGAAGGGCTATGACTACAGGTATGTCTGGGCCAGGGAGGCGCACCATGTCGATCCACGGGTGGTGATGCAGACTCTTCCTGCGGCGCTGGAATGGTTGTGGCGGGATTATCCCAGAACCTGACGCTCGCAATTCCGCCGCCGGGTGTGGCGCGGTCGCTGCGCCGCACTTCTCGTTTGTTCGCGCCCCGGTCCGGTACGTCTGCCGATCGGGCAAGCGCGGTGTTGACAGCAGGAATGCGCCGGGCAAGGCTTGCCTGGGGAAAACGACAGGGATAGCGGCGCGCCGGATATCGCGCGCTCGAAAGGGGCAGGGCATGACCCGTCTTGGCATGGGCGCCGTCGCGTCCTTGGCGCTGCTTGCGGCAGCATCCGGCGCACTGGGCCAGCAGCCCGCGCCTGCGCCGCAAGGGCCCGCCCTGGTCGAGCCGGGGCCCGCCATTCCTGACTGGCTTTCTTACGGCTATGACCGGCAGCGCACATCCTGGAATCGTGGCGAGACCAAGCTGACGAGGCAGACCGTGGGCAGGATGAAGCTGCTCTGGTCGCAAAAGCTGCTGGACAACACGCCGGCGCTGGTTCTGTCCACTCTCACCGCGCCGGTGGTTGTGGCCGGCGTGGCTACGCCGCAAGGCAGCAAGGATCTTCTTTTCACCATCACCATGGACGACACGCTGGTGTCGCTGGACGCGGACAGCGGCGCGGTGGTGTGGAAAAAGCACTTCGACAATCCGAACAAGCCGCTGCGGCCCGTCTCCATCGCCTGCTCTGTGTTCG